>JBKJMP010000380.1:0-4382 GCA_046596395.1 Gemmatimonadaceae bacterium | reverse complement strand
AAATATGCTAACGACTTCGGTGGTGCGTCAAGGCAGCCGCCAGGGCGTCGAGACGAAGCCAGCCATGAACGGTGCAGCGGATGCGGTCGTCCGCGCCGATCTGAACCCAACCGGCGTCGATCCATGAGGTCACCAGCGGAGTATCGGCACTTTCCAGCGCGAGACCCGCGTTCGACCGTAATCCGAGATACACCCCCTCCGCGATCCGGTTCTCGTCGGTGAGCACTTCGGCGCCTGCCACGGGATCGCGTCCCGCGGCGGCGAGGTCGCGCCACGCTACGAAATCACGCGCGTTCCAGCGACGCTCGCGCCCGTCGAAGCCGTGGGCGGAGGGACCCAGCCCCACGTACGCGACACCGGACCAGTACGCTGAATTATGGATCGCGCGGCGGCCCGGACGAGCATAGTTGGACACCTCGTAGTGCTCGAATCCGGCGGCGGCGAGGCGGCTGTGGGCCTGGAGAAAGTCGGACTCATACCCCTCTTCCGGCTGTTCGACGGTTATTCCACGCGACACCCAACGCCCCAAAGGCGTCCGCGGTTCAATTGTGAGACCGTAGAGGGACACATGTTGGGGATCGAGCGCCAATAACCGTTCAACGTCCGCAGAAAAGTCACGACCAAGTGCTTCCGGAAGTGCGAAGATCAGGTCGAGTGACACGTTGTCTACCCCGGCTGCCCGAATGATGCGGACGGCATCCTCCGTCTCCCCCGCGCCGTGGCCACGGTGCATCCACGCGAGCGTGCTGTCACTGAACGTCTGGGCGCCTACGGAAACGCGATTGACGCCTGCCTCCACCCATCGATTCGCCGACTCCGGCGTCACGTCCTCCGGATTCACCTCGATGGTGATCTCGGCCGACGACTCCGGCGGGAAATGGCGTCCGACGATCCCGACCGCACGCGCGAGCCCGTCGCCGCCCAGTCGGCTGGGCGTGCCGCCGCCGAAATAGAGCGTGCCTGCCGGTTCGGCACGCGCCGTTCCGAATCGCGTTCGCAGCTCAGACTCGAGCGCGTGCAGATACTCATCGACCGGCACGATGCGGCGAACCGCGATGGAGAAATCGCAGTACGAACACCGGCGGGCGCAGAAGGGAACGTGGACGTACACGTGGCGGGGCACGTCGCAATATCGCACAGCGTCAGAGCCGCCTGATCTCTCCCGTCAACGCGCACTCCACGAGTCCGCGCATCTCCAGCGCGCTCACGGCCGCCATGCCCTCATGCGCAGGCAGCGCCGAGCGTGTGCACAGGGTGTCGAGGTCGGCCGCACCCTCGGACAACGCATTCCACATCCGCCGTTCCGCAGTACCCTCGGGCAGCTCTGCCAGCCTGATGGGTGCCGTGAGTCCCATGAGCGTGAGCGCGTCGGCCATGCAGGTGATGGCGATGGCGCCGTCGTTGAGGAGATCGTTGCTCCCCCTGGCTTGGGGAACGTCAATCGGACCTGGGACGACAGCAACGGTGCGACCGAGCTCTCCCGCGCAACGCGACGTGATGAGCGCACCGCTCTTGAGGCCCGCCTCCACCACGATCGTTGCCGAGGCGAGAGCTGCGATGATGCGATTGCGGTTGGGAAACGAACCGCCGTGGGCGGCGTCAGGCGGCTCGAGCTCCGAGAGCAGCAGCCCGCGAGTGCCAATGTCCGCCTGGAGGGACGCGTGGGCGCGGGGATAGACGACGTCCACCCCGGTCCCGAGGACGGCACACGTTGCGCCGCCCACCTCGAGCGCGCCGCGATGTGCCGTTGCATCGACGCCGCGCGCGAGCCCGCTCACGACGCACGCGCCCGCACGCGCGAGGGAGCGGGACAACTCAGCGGTGACCCGCTCCGCGTAGGCGGTGGCACGCCTGGTCCCCACGATGGCCACTGTCGGACGCGAGAGTGTCGCGAGGTCGCCGCGGATCCACAGCGGGGTTGGTGGACGCTCCAGGTCGAGCAGCGCGGCCGGATAGCGCGCATCGCCGCGCTCCAGCGCGTACGCGGGGGGCCCGCTCGGCATCGGCACTCAGGGCAGGACGACGTCGCGAATGGGGTGGATGGCGGCCTTGCGCATCTCGAGCAGCTGGCGCCACCACGCGAGCTTGAGCTCCTCGAGCCCCGTGCGCCCCGCCGCGGAGATCGCGAAAATGCCGAACGCCCCGGCCGCCTCGATTGGCGGCGCCTCGTCGTCTCCGAGCAGGTCCATCTTGGTGAACACGACGCAGTGTGGCTTTTCGGCCAGTTCCGCCGAGTACTGCGCGATCTCGGACCGCAACTGATCGTACTCCGCCTGCCAGTCCTCCGAATCGATCGAGATGAGGAAGGCCAGGAGGCGCGTGCGCTCGATGTGCCGTAGAAACTTGAGGCCGAGCCCCTTGCCCTCGTGCGCCCCTTCGATGATGCCGGGGATATCTGCCACGACGAACGTGCGGCTGTCGCTCAACTGCACGACGCCGAGGTTCGGCTGAAGCGTGGTGAATGGATAATCGCCAATTTTTGGAGTCGCGGCGCTGATGACCGAAAGGAGCGTGGACTTCCCCGCGTTGGGCTGGCCAACGAGCCCGATGTCCGCGATGAGCTTGAGTTCCAGCTCCAGCGACCACGTCTCGCCATCCTCTCCCGGCTGCCACTCGCGGGGGCTGCGATGCACCGAGGTGGCGAACCAGGAGTTACCCTTGCCGCCCCGGCCGCCCTTGGCGACGATCACGGTGTCGCCGTCCTCGGTGAGGTCGCCGATGATCTCGCCGCTGTCCTTGTTGCGAATGACGGTACCGGGAGGCACCGGCAGGGTGATGTCCGCGCCGGAGTGCCCCGTCTTGTTGGAGCCGCTGCCGTGGTTGCCCGACTCCGCGGCCCACTGGTCGCGGTACGTGAAGTCGAGAAGTGTGGAAAGATTGCTGTCGGCACGTATGATCACGTCTCCTCCTTTCCCGCCGTCGCCGCCGTCGGGTCCGCCCATGGGGGCGAATTTCTCTCGGCGGAAGCTGGCGATGCCTGAGCCGCCGGAACCGGCGACGACGCGGACCACCACGCGGTCGATGAACATCCTGTTGACCTGCTTAAGCTAGGGGTGACGTGGGAAGCGGCGTGACCATCCTGCCGCACGGCGTATCGAAAGCGCGCTCCGCAAGCTACTTGGCTACGACTCGTGGGCGCAGTCGGCGCATCCCCGAGCTCCCAGGAGATGTGCAGGGGCGCGCGCCTCGAGCTTCGCGATGAGGGCGTCAGGCGTCACGCCGACGGCCGGATCTCTCCCACGACTTCACCGCGGGTATTCCGCAGTGGCCGGTGCATGAACTCAGCGAGACGAGGCGGCAGGTCGCGCGGAAGCGCACCGAGGTGCTGGAGTACCGTGAGCACGGCGGGAAACTGTGCGCGTTGCGCGCCGTCCTCGACCTTGATCGCGATACCGATACCGTCGTCGATGATGGCGACTGAGTGGACGCCCTCGGCCCCGACCTTCGCGATCACGTGTCCGTCGGTGGCCTCGATGAGCGCCGAGTCAAACCGGTCGCTTCCCCCAACGAGGAATGGGCGGGTGGCCATGGCGTGCACGACGCGCGATGGAATCTCCTGTGAGCGGCGCGCGGCGTCCGCCAAGCGGGCGTACGCGAGTGCCATTGCCTGTAGCTCGAGCGCGAACACGGTCACGCCACACCCGTCGATCGCCCGCCCGATGCGTTCCGGTGCGACACCACTCCACGCCGCCACCTCGGCCAGGCAGTCCTGCTGCACCGGATGCTCCTCGCGCTCGTACCCGACAGGCGTCCAATGCGATGTGTGCGCGCGGCCAAGCATTGCCGCATGCTTGCCGGAGCAGTTGTTGTGCAGGCGTGTGGGACGCTGTCCAGTCTCTCGAAGAATCTTGAGGCCACGGCTCGCGAGTGGGTCGTGTGGTCCGCAGGCGAGGTCACCCTCCTCCATGCCGATGCTCGCGAGCATTGCGCCAGCGAGCGCAACGTGTTCCGGCTCCCCGCCGTGGGACCCGCAGGCGAGTGCGAGCTGGTCGTCGCCCCATCCCATGCGATCAAAGCCGCCGCTCGCGAGCAGGGGCATGATCTGGAAGGGCTTGGCGCACGAGCGCCAATGGGAAACCAGCGCGATGTCGTGCGCCGCGCCGATCAGCGCGCCGGCCGCGTTCACGACAACGGCGTGGACCCGGTGGTGCGATTCCACGATGGGTCCGCGCGTGGCGACAACATCCAGTGACAGCTGGTCCATTGCCGCTCCGCAGGCCTGGTGACGCCCGAAAGATAGTCGTCGCCGAGCGCTGGGGCGTACAATGGCAAGCGGCCACCGGGAGGGTGGCCGCTAATGCGATACGCCGTGTGACAAATGGTCGCGCAGGGACTCGAACCCAGGACCTCAGCTGGTTAGAGCGCTGCTTTCACACAGCAGA
>JBKJMP010000322.1:0-7074 GCA_046596395.1 Gemmatimonadaceae bacterium | reverse complement strand
CGGACGCGATCTTCGCGTCCGGCGCGTCGGTAATGACTTCCACCACGACTTCGCCGCGGATGCCGTGTGCCTTCCGGACCCGTCCGACGATGATGTACGCGCTCGTGTTACGCCTCTTCCGTCTTCTCGGCCAGCGGCACGGCGCGGCCCTGGAGCTTCTCGGCGAGACGCGACTCGTGGCGCTGCTTCAGGAGACCAGCCTTGCGGAGCAGCGAACGGACCGTGTCCGTGGGCTGCGCGCCGACGTCGAGCCAGTGGTTGACGCGGGCGGCGTCGAGATTGATCGCCTGGTCGCCTGTACGGGGCTGATACTGGCCGACGATCTCGATGAACTTGCCGTCGCGCGGGCTCTTCGAGTCGGCGACGACGATGCGGTACATGGGGGCCTTTTTCCGGCCGACCCGGCGAAGGCGAATCTTGACTGCCATTGTCGATCTCCTGAAGTGAGGACTACGGTGCTGCTCCGGGCTCATCGCGCGTTCGGTGTTTCCGAACCGCACCCGTGGTACTGCGAGAGAACAATCTAACCCGTCAGCGAAGGCCCCCGAACATTCCGGGCGGGAGGCGCGTCTTGCCGCCGCCACCGCCGCCCTTCGAACCTCCACCGCCGGACACCTTCTTCATCATCTTCTGCATCTCGCGGAACTGCTCGAGCAGCTTGTTCACTTCGCTGATCGGGCGCCCGCTTCCTTTCGCGATGCGCAGCCGGCGCGAGCCGTTCATGAGCTCCGGCTTCTTGCGTTCGGCCGGCGTCATCGAGAGCACGATGGCCTCGAGGTGCCGCATGCGCTTCGGATCGGCGTCCTTCACCTGCTTCAGCATCTTCGTGTTGACACCGGGCATCATCTTGAGCAGCCCCTCGAGCGGCCCAAGCTTCTCGATCTGCCGCATCGCGGTGAGGAAATCCTGAAGGTCCATGCCTTCTTTCCGGACCTTCTTCTCCATCCGCTTCGCTTCGTCCGCGTCGAACGCGCCCTGAGCCTTCTCGACGAGCGAGACGATGTCGCCTTGCTGGAGGATCCGGCCGGCCATGCGGTCCGGGTGGAAATCCTCGAGCGCATCGGTCTTCTCGCCGACGCCGATGTACTTGATCGGCTTTTTGAGGATGCCGTAGATGGAGAGCGCCGCACCACCGCGCGCATCGCCGTCCATCTTCGTGAGGATCACGCCGGTGATGTTGAGCCGCGCGTCGAAGCCCTGCGCGATCTTCACCGCGTCCTGTCCCGTCATGCCGTCGGCGACGAGCAGGATCTCATCGGGCTTGATGGCCGCCTTGAGGCGCTCGAGCTCGGCCATCATGCTGTCGTCGATTTGGAGCCGACCCGCCGTATCGACGAGCACCACGCGATCACGCGCGCGGCGCGCGACGTCGATGCCCGCTCGCGCGATCTTCACGACATCCTGCTCGCCGCGCTCCGAGTAGACCGGGATGTCGAGCTGCTGGCCGAGGGTCTCCAGCTGGTCGATGGCCGCGGGGCGGTAGACGTCGCACGCAATCAGGCGCGTCTGTCGGCCTTCCGCCTTGAGCTTGCGGGCGAGCTTGGCGGCCGACGTCGTCTTTCCCGAGCCCTGAAGCCCAACCATCATGACGACAGTGGGCGGCACGGAGCTGAGCTTCAGCCCTTCGCGGCGCTCGCCGAGCATCGCCGTGAGCTCGTCATGGACGATCTTGACGATCTGCTGCGCGGGGGAGACGGTGCGAATCTGCGAGACGCCGACCGCCTTTTTCTCCACACGCTCGAGGAACTCGCGCGTCAGCGCGAAGTTGACGTCGGCCTCGAGCAGGACCCGGCGCACCTCGCGCAGGCCTTCCTTGATATCGGATTCGGTGAGCGTGCCGCGCCCTCGCAACTTGGCGAATGCGGCTTCGAGGCTCTCGGAAAGCTGGTCGAACATAGCCTATAAGGCTAAGTGGGCGTTGGTGTTACTACAAGGGAGCGGTCCGTCCCGGACAATGGGCGGATTGGTGACGTCTTGCATTGGTGAGTTCGTCTTCACGAATGGCGGGCGTTGTGAACGTGTGGCTATTTTGCCCCCAATGCCCAAGCCCCAGCGCAAAGAGGAAATCCTCAAGTCCGAGTTACCGCCATCGCTCCCGCTGATGGCGTTGCGCTCCACGATCGTCTATCCGCTCGGCACCATCGCCGTCCAGATGGGCGCTCCCGAAAACCTCTCGCTGCTCCGGGCATATGACGAGCCGGGGCTCATCGTGGCACTAGTAGTCGCCAGCGGGGATCACGACGACCCGATCGACTCGCAGCGGTTCGTGGGGCGCGTCGGCGTAGCGGCTCGCGTGCACGAACGGATCAGCCTTCCCGGCGACACCGTGCAGATCACGCTGCAGGGATTGCGTCGCATCGTAATTGAAGGGATCGATCAGGAGGATCCTTTTCCGCTTGCCGCCGTGCGGCCGGCGAAGGAGATGCCGGCGGAGGCGAGCGAGCTCGACGACCTGGTAACGCGCGTCATCTCGGCATCGGAGACGCTAGCGGAGCTCGTGGATCGGATTCCCGATGAAGTGCCCGCGATGCTGAAGATGAACGTCTCCGACCCGGGGCGCTTTGCCGACCTCGCGGCGACGAACATGAACTTCCGCATCGCCGACAAGGACGAGGTGCTCCAGCGCCTCGACATCGGGCAGCGGCTGCGCTTCATCCTCAGCCGCCTCGAGCGCGAGGTGGCGCGCGCGCGCGTAATGGAGGACGTCAAGCGCCAGACCGAGATCAAGATCGAGCAGCACCAGCGCGAGTTCTACCTGCGACAGCAGCTCCGGGCGATCCAGGCCGAGTTGGGCGAGGCCGATCCCGGTGAGAAGGAAGCGGTGGAGCTGTTGAAGAAGATCGACGCGGCGAAGTTGCCTGAGCGTGCTGGGCAGGAGGCGCGGCGGGAGACGGAGCGGCTTCGGCAGCTCAGCACGGCGTCGAGCGAGTACCAGGTGATCCGCACGTATCTCGACTGGGTGCTCTCGCTCCCGTGGAACCTGAAGAGCGGCGACGACCAGATCGCGCTGGACAAGATCGAGAGGGCGCTGGACGACAAGCACTACGGGCTCGGCGAGGCGAAGGAGCGCATCATCGAGTTCCTCGCGGTGCGCAAGCTGCGCGGCGGCGACCCGCATGGTCCCATTCTTTGTTTTGTCGGGCCCCCAGGAACCGGAAAGACGTCACTCGGTGAGGCGATCGCGACCTCCATCGGCCGTGCGTTCTACCGCATCTCGGTGGGTGGCGTTCGCGATGAGGCGGAAATTCGGGGACATCGGCGGACATACGTTGGTGCGATGCCTGGCCTGCTGATCCAGGCGCTGCGGCGCGTGCAGGTGCGCGATCCCGTCCTGATGATCGACGAGATCGACAAGATGTCTGGCGGTGGCCCGTCCGGTGATCCGACGGCGGCGATGCTCGAGGTGCTCGATCCGAGCCAGAACGACGAATTCGTCGATCACTACCTCAACCTGCCGTTCGACCTGAGTGGCGCGTTGTTCATCTGTACCGCGAACAACCTGTACGACATCCCCGCCCCGCTACGCGACCGGATGGAAATCATCCGAATCGCCGGATACACGGTGGAGGAGAAAGTCGAGATCGCGTGGCGATACCTCATTCCTCGCCTGCTCGAGGAGCACGGCATCAGCGACAAGGACATCCAGTTCACCGACGAGTCGCTGTCGTTCATCTCGAACCGTTACTCGCGGGAGGCTGGCCTGCGTAACTTCGAGCGCAACCTCGCGGCGATCATGCGCAAGCGCGCGCGCAAGAAGGCGGAGGGTGAGGAAGGCGCGTGGGTGATTGACGTCGAAAAGGTCGAGGTGGTGCTCGGCGTTCCGCGCTATGCCGTCGAAGAAGTGGACATGGTTCCGGAGATCGGCGTCGTCACTGGGCTCGCGTGGACGGCCAGTGGGGGCGACCTCATGGTGATCGAGGCGTTGCGGATGACGGGCAGTGGTCGCCTCACCGTCACGGGGCAGCTTGGCGACGTCATGCGCGAGAGCGTTGACGCGGCGTTCTCGTACGTTCGCTCGCGCGCGTCGGCCCTTGGCATTCCGGATACGACGTTCAAGGAGTTCGACGTCCACGTGCACTTGCCGGCGGGTGCGATCCCCAAGGATGGTCCGAGCGCGGGCATTTCGCTCACGCTGGCAATTGCGAGTGCGCTGTCCCAACGCCCGGTGCGCCGCGACGTGGCAATGACCGGCGAAGTCACGCTGCGTGGCAAGGTGCTGGAGATCGGCGGCGTGAAGGAGAAGGTGCTTGCCGCGTACCGCGCTGGCCTGCGGCAGCTCATCATGCCGAAGGCGAACGCGAAGGACCTGCGCGACGTGCCCGACGAGGTGAAAGCGCAGCTCGCTTTCTCCTTCGTGGCAACGATGGACGAAGTACTGCGCTTGGCGCTGCTGCCCGCGGTGCTCGACGAGGGGGCGGAGAGCGGCGCGCGCGTGCCCTCGATTGATTCCCCCGCCGCCGTGCCGGTGTCGCGTGAGGCGGCCGTGGCGATCAGCGAGGGTCGAGGCTGATCGCGTTGGGGTCGATCACGCCGGACAGTCCGGCGGGCAGGTCGCTGTAGATGACGAGGGCGCGGCCGGCCACGATGCGCGGAAAGATCGAGACATCGCGACCTGTCGGGTGAAAGGATGCGCCGCCCGCCGCCTCGGAGCGTTCGGCGGCGCCCGTGCGCTTCTGCGTCGCACGGATGAGCACGTCGGTGAACTCCGCCGCTTCGATCGTGGAATCCCAGACGCTGGCCCACACGATTCCTTTCCCCGAACCGCGCTGGACGACCACGAAGCGATCGCCATCCCATCCTGCAGCCGCCCGCGCGGCGAGCTGCTCGTCGCGCAGGTGCTGGTAGATCATGAGGCGTGTGCCGAACTCTCCCATGTTGTTGTCGTACACCTTCGTCGCGCCGCGCGGGGCGGGGAGCGTCACCACGGTGGGCTCGTCGGGAGTGGCGTTGAAGTACGCCGCCGTCTGGAGGATCTGCTCCGTGGAACGCGGGATCCGCGCGAACACGCTCTCCTTCCCCTTCTGCTCCTTGAACCGCTGAACGAAATCCGCGCCGGACAGGTAGGGAAAGAGCAGTGACTCCTGGATGACCATCGGCGCCGTGGCGAACACCGGCATCGCGCTCTGGTTCTCGCGAATCAGCTCGCGAATGCGATCGCGTCCGCCGACCCGGAGCGCGATGTTGCCCGAGCCGCCCACCATGATCGACAGCTGCTCGAACTGCGCCTGTCCCTCGATCACGGCCTGCGCGGCCATCAGCCGATCTCCGTCGGTCGTGGACTTCTGGATCGAGTCGAGATTCGTGTACTGGTCCTGGAGGGCGTGCACGAGCTCGTGCGTGATCGTGATGCCCACGGTCTGGTCGTCTGCACCCTGCACGACGTAGAGCACCTTGACCGCGGGATCGTAGTAGCCGATCACCTGTTCGGTCAGCACCGCAAGGAAGAAGTTCCGCAGGTTGAGCGTGTCGGGGAGCAGCCCGAAGAGCTTGTACGCCGCTTCCTCTCCCGCTAGTTGCTCGGCGGGCGACGACTCATTGAACTTCTTGATCAGGAAGTCACGCACCTCGGCGCGGCTGCGCACCTCCACCTTCGGCGGGGTCTTGAACTTGAGCCCCGTGGCCTCCTCGATGCGCGGAACGGCCTCCGCGACTTCGCGTGCGTACGGGCCGTCGCCAACATCCGTTCGGCGACCGAGCACCAACGCGCCGACGATGAGCACCGCGCCGAGAATCACCCCGCGGCGCAACCTCGTCATTCTTCCCATTCCACTCTCCGTCCCGTCATCAGTCCCACCACGCGCGCAACGTCGTGTCCGCGCACCACGATTCCATCCTCGAGCAACTGTCGCTGCAGGTCGACGTCGAGCGCTGCACGCTCGCCGCCCGTCGGTTCACGCGGAGGGGAGTCGGCCGGAACGGCTGGTTCCACCGGCGCAGCACTCGGGCCACCCAGCGCCGCCTCGAGCTCCGCGCCGATCCGCTCGAGTGCGGCGATCCCGCCGCGCGCCATGCGGTTCATCGGCTGCTGCTGCGACTCCACGACCTCGCGACGCGCCGCGGCCGCTCGCTTCTGTGCTTCCAGCAACCACTTCCGACGGCGCGAGATGAGCGACTCCGCCACTGGCGAGTACGAGGCGGTCGCCTGCGTGTGTGCGCATGCTTCGTCGAGCGCGTCGATCGCCTTGTCCGGTCGGCGCCGATCTGTAACCCATAGGTCGGTGAGCTCGATCGACGCGCGCACCGCTGCATCGGTGATCACCACGTTGTGATGCGTGCTCAACGACGGCACGCGCGTGCGGAGGATCTCCAACGTCTCCGCGGGCGAGAGCTCGCGGACCGCGATCTTCTGGAACCGGCGCTCCAGTGCCGGGTCACCGAGGATCCAGCGGTCGTACTCCTCGTCGGTCGTGGCGCCGAGGAGCCTGAACTCGCCGCGAGCGAGGGCGGGCTTGAGCATGTTCGCCGCGTCCATGGCCGACCCGTTCGCGCTGCCCTGGCCGATGAGATTGTGCAGTTCGTCCACGAAGAGGAGGACGTCGCCTGCTGCACTCGTCTCCGCGACGAGGTCGCGCAACCGCTCCTCATACTGGCCGCGGTACGTCGTGCCAGCGACGAGCCCAACGGCATCGAGAGACAGGAGGCGCAAGTCACGCATCGCGATCGGGACGGAGCCCTGCGCAATGCGCGCGGCGAGCCCTTCGGCGATGGCCGTCTTCCCTACCCCCGCCTGCCCCACGAGTGCGGGGTTGTTCTTTCCCTGGCGAAGCAGGATGTCGATCGTGCGCGCGATCTCCTCGTCGCGGCAGCGCACGATCTCGAGGCGACCCCCGCGCGCGTCGGCGGTCAGGTCCCTCGTGAAGCGCTCGAGTGCGGGAGTTTCCCGGCGGGCATCGTCTGGCACATCCCAAAGCTATCCAGCGGCAGGAGTGCCGCGAACCCCGGCTACAGCGTCGGGAACACTCGGCCAAGGATCTGGTCGCCCCACAGCAGCATGATCGCCGACGCTGGGGCGAGGAAGACCCCGAACGGCACGAGTGGGAGCTCGACTGGTGCGGCGGCCGCCCCACCCAGCGC
>JBKJMP010000119.1:0-14815 GCA_046596395.1 Gemmatimonadaceae bacterium | reverse complement strand
CTTCCGCTCGTCGGCACCGACACCTGCATAGACGAGCGGCAGTTCCACGTTGTGTAACGCCGTGGCGCGGGGGAGCAGGTTGAACGTCTGGAACACGAACCCGATCTCCTTGTTCCGCACGCGTGCCAGCGCGTCGTCCGACATCTTCGACACCTGCGTGCCGTTGAGCCAGTACTCACCCGCATTCGGCGTATCGAGGCAGCCGATGACGTTCATGAGCGTGGACTTGCCCGAGCCCGAGGGTCCCATGATGGCGACATATTCGTTGCGCATGATCGCGATGTCCACACCGCGCAGCGCGCGCACGATTTCGCCGCCCATGTCGTACTCGCGCTTGATGCCGCGCGTCACGATCACCCACTCGCTGCTCGGGGCGTTACCCTGCTCGGCAACAACCGCTTGCCGCTCGGCCGTCATGCCGAGCGGTGCTTCTAGTTCATTGGTCACGACTTGGTCTCAGTCTTCTTCGGGTCGACCTTCGTTTCGCGAACGATCGTTCCATCCTTGAGCTCGCGGATCGCCTGATAGGTACCAGCGACGATCTTGTCGCCAGCCTTGAGGCCGCTGATGACCTCGAAATGCTTCTCGCCGGCGATCCCTACCTTTACGGGCCGGAAGGTCACTTTGTTGTCCTTGGCGACGACGAACACGCCTTCGACGTCCTTCTTGCCGACTTCCTTCGTCGGGCGGGCCTTGCCGAGACCCACCGCCGTGTCGGCCTTCGCCAGCGCCTCATTCTCGCGGACCGTCAGCGCGATGATCGGGATCGATAGCGTGGACTTGCGCGTGTCGGTGATGATCTTGGCCGTCGCGGAGAAGTCCGGCCGCGTCTCCGTCGGCTGGTTGACGAGCTGGATCGTGACTTCGTAGTCGACGGCCTGATCGGCGCCCTGGACCCCGGTCGCGCTCCGTACGGCGCTGTTCGAGATTTTTGTCACACGTCCGACAAAGGTGGTGTCCGGGAATGCGTCGATCTGGATGACCGCGGAATCGCCGAGCGAGATGCGGGCGACGTCGGTCTCGTCGACCTTCACCTTGGTCTCGAGCACGCTCATGTCGGCGATCGTGAGCAGCGTGGCGGCGTCCTTGTTCATCGTGCCCTGGATGGCCGTTTCACCGCTCTCCACTACCAACCGTGTCACGCGGCCGGACATCGGCGCGTAGATCGAGGTCTTGCTCAGCCCACTGCGCGCATCACGCAGCATGGCGCTCGACTGGTCGACGGAGTGACGAGAGGCCTCGAACTGCGCCTTGTTCACGTCCACCGCCGTGCGGAGCTGCTCGATCTGCTCGTCCGAGATGAGCTGTGGATTGCTCTTCTTGATGGCGTTGGTACGGTTGAAGCTGTTCTGCGCCTGCAGCAGGTTGGCCTGTGCCTGCGCCATCTGGGCCCGACTGGAGGCGAGCGACGCCTCCATGCGCTGCACGGCAGCCTGTTGCTGCTGCGCGTCGATCTGGAGCAGGAACTGGCCCTTGGTGACCATCTGGCCTTCCTTCACGTCGAGCCTGACGATCTTGCCGGTGATGTCGGAGCTGAGGTCCACCTTGGTCTGCGGGCGCACTTGGCCACTGGCCGTCACCGACGCAACGAGGTCACGCGCCTGCACCGCCTCCATGCGGACCTCCACCGCCTTGTTGCCCTTCTTGGCCGCAGTCAACGCACCGACGGCGGCGATCAAGACGATCACCGTGCCGAACACGGACCATTTCACACGCTTGCTCATATAGTGATCTCGGGAGGGAGGACTAGCGGAGTGGATGCCCGACCGCGTTTTCGAGCGCGGCGAAGGCCTTGTGATACTCGTAGACCGCGTTGACGCGATCGATCAGCGCCTGCTCGTAGCTACCACGTGACGTGACGACGTCCAGAAACGTAGACGCACCAACCTTGTAGGTCTCCTCGGCGTAGGACAACTCTTCCCTCGCCTTCAGGGCAGTCTGCTCCTGTAGCGCGACGGTCTGCACTGCCGTCTGGAGCGTTCGGTATGCCTGGGTTACATCGGCCGTGAGGGCGAGGTCGCGCGCGCGGATGTTGAACATCGCATCGTCGTGCTGCACCTGCGCCGTCTGCACCCGCTCCTCGCGGCTGAAGTTGTCGAAGATCGGGATGGAGAGCGAGGCGTTCAACGACACCGGCGAACGCTGGAAGCTGAACGGAAACTGGCTGTTGCGATCGCGAATGGCACTTGCCTGCGCGTCGGTGAACTGGATGGCCCCGCAATTCGCACTGGGGAGCCCGACGCGCGTGCGGATGGAATCCTGCACAAAGCAGTCTTCCTGTGCTCCGATTACGCCTGACCGCGCCTGATTCACGAGAAAGTCGCTGTTGGTGTACTGGTAGGAATTACCACCGACGCCGGTGCTGAGGGACAAGGTGGGGGTATAGGCGGACTTGGCGACTGCGACATTCAGGCTGGCCGACCGCTCGCGGGCTCGTTGCGCGACGATCGCCGGGTGCCTCGAACGGGCGTCCTCGAGCAGTGCGGCGAGACTGAAGTTTGCCGCCACGATCGGGAAATCCGTTACGAGGCGGACGCCTTGCGGCTCTTCCACACCCATCTGCTGAAACAAGCGCACCCTTTCGATATCGACGTTGTTCCGCTCCCGGAGGCGAGCCACCTGCGTCTGGCCGAGTGCCACTTCAGCCCGGCGGATGTCGAGTGACGTGCCCGAACCAACCGCGAGCTTGGCTTTCGCCAGGTCGAGCTGCGCTTCGGCCGTTTTCACTAGCGTATCCTGAAGGGCCGCACGCGCCTGGGCCTGAAGGACAGTCAGATACTGCGTGGTGACCGTCGCGCGCAGCTGCTCCGCCGATCCGGAGATGTCGGCCTCGAGCGCTTCTCGGTTCGCAACGGCCGCCTTGGGAAGGAGAAAGGTTGAGCGGTTGACGCGGTAATTGAGCCCGACGCTGTAACCGGACTGGAGGGTTGCAGAACTGTTGCTGAATGACTGCCCGCTGAACACCTGCTGTCCCGCCTGTTGGAAGCGGCTGGAGAAGGAGGCGTCTGCAGACGGCAGCATTCCACCGCGAGCGCTGCGGATGGCGGCATCCGCCGTGCGGCGCCCATTCGCCTGCACGAGAAATGTCGGATTATTGCGGCGAGCTACGGCAATCGCCTCATCGAGCGTCAGCGCGGCGCCGGGCAGGACCGTGTCATTCTGAGCCTGCATGACGGAAGGAGCGCTGGCGGCGACGGCAAGCGCGAACACCAAAATACGCATGTGAGGAACAATCCTTATGGTGGGAGGCACCGGGCTGTACGTCACGGTGGCGAAGTGGGTTTCATCCGCGACTGCGCATATGAAAAACGCTCCGCGGTAGCGATGCGTCACGGATTCGTCGACGAAGTGTTGGAGACCTTACGCCGTATCGTCCGGACCGGGAGCAACGAAGACCCGAGCGCGTACTTTCGCCCGAATGTGCGCATAGATCGCGGCTCCCTTGGCCGCCGTTGCCAGGGATGGCCGTCCGATGGATCCAGAACTGCCTGCGGGAATCTTGAGCCAGCCCCGCCGGTACCGCCGAAGCTCCTCGCGCGACATCATATAGTCTTCTGCAAGGTCCATCCGCACCAGATGGGGGGCGAGATAGAGCATGAGTGAAGTATCCACCTCGTCACCATGCATCGGTTCCGACTGTCCTTCGAGCATCGCACGCACGTCCACGGCGAAGATGTCCACCACGCGGACACGCGCCAACGTCGTGGTCACGGTGGAGAGCGCCTCCTGATGGGGATCATGCTCGTGGGCAGTGAGTAGAATGAATTCCTTCACGCCCGTCATCTCCCATGTGTCCAGGAGGTCGTTGAGCATGCGGTGCAGCGTTTTCTTCCGGACGGACGCATTGCCGGCGAAGCCCTTCTCGGTATCGACGTTCACGCCGTACTCGATCGTGGGCGCGCGCAGGATACCGAATTCCGCCGAGAGATCATCGGCGAGATGCTCGACGATGAAGGTGTCGGCGCCGAGCGGGAGATGCCGGCCGTGTTGCTCGCAGGTCCCGACTGGAACGATGAGCCGCCCGTCGCGCGCCAGCGTTTCGGCGATCTCGTCGGGCCGCAGTTCCTTGATTCGGCGCGGTGTGGCCGATTCAGGGGCGGGGGCGGGGTAGCTCATTCTGGACGACTCGGAAAGACGAATCCTGCCGGCGGCTGACGCGCGCGCGCTGCTGGCGCCGGCGGTCATCGCCGTGGCCCTGTTCGCCGCGAGTGCGTGGCTGAACGAGCCGGGCGTAGGTTATCTCACCGCGTGGCTCGTCGCTACCGTGGCGGGCGCGTATGTGCTGCGCCGCTACCGCACCGTTTCCGGCACGCGCTGGCTCGTTGCCGCACTTCTCGCGCTCGCAGCTGCGGGCGTGGTGGCCGGCCGAGCACAAGCGCGGCTGCTCAGGTTCGCACGTGATCCCGCGACCGTAGGCAGCAAGGAAGCCGCCGCCCAGCGAACCATGCTGAAGGAGCGTCTTGACGAGGAAATGCGTGTTCTTCGGGCCGCGGCGCACGCGGGACGCGAGTTGCCTCCTTTACCGAGAGACGCTCTCGGCGTGCTCGACCGCGCGATCGGCGATCGTGAGCACCGCGCGATCTTCGTTCGGCGAAACGATTCCCTGGTGGCGTGGACGGGCAGGCTGCACGCAGACCCGTCGCAGTTCCCGGACGCCAACGGCATCGTGGCTACGCCGTTCGGGCTCACCATCTACGTCGCGGACGATAGCGGGTCGATTCGGACGGTCGCCACCTCGCTGCTGGTGGCGGCCATGCCCGCCTATCCACTCACGCGCGGGCTCGCGCAGCGGCTGCGCGGCGACGAGGTCACCGAAGGATTCACGTTCGATCCGCCGCGTCCCAGCTCGAGCCTGGACGAGCTCGCGTACGCCGATGGGGGACGCACGCTCTTCATCGCGCGCGCGAACGTCCCATCCGCGGGCGAAGTGCGCTTCCGGGTTCTGGAGCGCGCACGCGTGCGCATTGGCGTGGGACTGCTCATCGCACTCACCGCATTCCTCGTCGCCGTCGCGCGGCGAGGAGGGGGGGCTCGCTCGATCGTCCTCGGCGCGGTGGTCGTGCTGGCCTGCATCGCGATCGTGCCGCTGAGCGAGTTCTCCACGCGATCACGCCTGTTCGACGCGTCGGTCTATTACTTCCCGGCCGGACGCGCATTCACAGCGAACGCGGCCGCCGTGGCGCTGTCCTCGGCGACTGCGTTGCTGCTCGTTCTTCTCGGGGTTCGGCGGATCGGGCGCCGCATGCCCCGGTGGCTCGCGTTCGCCCTGGCGATCATCACGATCGGTGCCGGTCCCTTTGCGGTGCGGGCGCTGTCGCGCGGCATCTCCCCACCGGCCGACGGCGCCAATGGCGCGTTGTGGCTCATCTGGGACATTCCGCTCTGTCTTGCGGCCACGGCGCTGCTCGTGCTGGCCAACTGGGCCGGCCGCCGGCTCATTGACGGTGCGCGTGGCGTGCCGCCAGCGACGGGGCCGCTGGTTGCGCTGGGTGCTGCCGTACTCGCGCAGGGGGTGTGGGAGGCGCCGGGACAGTGGCCGCCGTGGTACAGCGTCGTCTGGGCGCTCGCGGTCGCGGGCGTCGTGCTGATGCGCCCCACGCGCCGATCGTTGCTGGCCTGTGCGACGGTGGCGGCGCTGGGGGCGACGACGGTGGTCTGGGGGAGCGCCTCGCGGGGCCGCGTGGATCTCGCCGAGCGCGACGTCCGCGGACTCGGGACGCCTGACGCGTATGCCGTAACACTTGCCGGGCGGCTCGCGGAATCGATGCGCAACGACGAGTTGCCCCGTACGTCGCAGGCGCTGCTGGAGCGTTACGTGAATTCCGCGCTGGCCTCGGCGGGATTTCCAGTGGCGCTGATGGCATGGGACACCGGCATGCCGCTCGCCGTGTTTCGCTCCGCGCCGTTCGACTTTCCGCTCGACAAGGTGGCAGCGGCCGCGATGGCGGCGACGATGGGGGACTCCGTCGTGACGGCCATCGAGCGCGCCGGCGCGTACGGGGTCCGCGTTATCGCGATTCCAATGGCGAACGGTGCGGCGACGATCATCATCGCCCCTCGCACGCGGCTGATCGCGGCGGACGCATACTCGCGCTGGATCGGATTGGCCTCATCGTCGAGCAACGAGCCGCTCTACAGCGTGCAGGTGGAGAGCGACACGGTCGGCTACGGCGATGGCGTGCACTGGCGACGTGAGGCGAACTCGCTCCACGGCAACGCCATGGTGAGCGGCGCGACCGGATCGGCGCGCGCTCAGATCGAGGTCGAGCTGCGAACGCTGGGCACGCTGCTGCCGCGCGGCGCGCTTCTCGTGCTTGTCTGTCTCGGCGTCGTCGCACTCGTGTGGCTGCTCGGCGCGCTCGCCGACGGACGCTTTGCGCTCTGGCTGCGGCTTCGGCGGCGACGGATTCAGAGCTATCGCGCCCGACTCTCGGTCGCGCTGTTCCTGTTCTTTCTCGTGCCGGCCTCCGCGTTCGCGGTGTGGTCGTGGCAGCAACTCTTCGCGGATGCGCAGGCGTCGCGGCGCCTGCTCCTCCGGGAGACGATGCGATCCTTCACGGGCGATGAAGCGTCGCTCCGGCCCGAGAGTGTCCGTCTCGACACCAAGCTGCTTCTCTACCGGAATGGCGTCTTGGCAGCGGCGAGCGACACGCTGTTCGCCGATCTGGCGCCGATGGGGCGCCTGATGCGTCCCGAGGTCTTCCTCAGTGTGTCGGAGGAGCTGAGCGCCACGATGTCCGAGAACATCGACGGCGCGCGCGGGATGCTTGGGTATCGCGTGATTCCTGGTACCGGTAGAACACTCGTGATCTCGGCGCCGGCGCGGGTGGACGATCTCGTGCTCGATCGACGCCGGCGCGACCTGAGCGTGCTGGTCCTGTTCGCCACCGCGCTTGGCGCGGCGGCAGCCTTCTGGCTCAGCGCGATGGCAGCGCAACAGCTCGCGCGCCCGATCGGCGCGCTGCGGGAGGCAGCCCGCGCCGTGGCCCGCGGCGAAAGCGACCTGCCGCTCGACGCCACGGCACGGAGCGAATTTCTCCCGGTGTTCACCGCGTTCCGCGCCATGGCTCGCGATCTCGGAGAGAGTCGCGCGGAGCTCATCGAATCGCAGCGCCGAACGGACGCCGTGCTGCGTACGGTCGCGAGTGGGGTGGTGGCCGTGGACGAGCGCGGCTGCGTGATTCTCGCGAACCCGCGGGCCGAAGCACTCCTCGGCGACGTTCCTGACGCGGGACGGCCGCTGGCCGAGCTCGACGTGCCTGCCGTCGCATCCATTGTGACTGAGTTCCTGCGCGGCTCCGCGGAGGCCGACCGCGTGGAGCTCGAGCTCGATGGGCGCACGCTACGTGGGCAGATCACGCGGCTCACGCGCGGCGGCGCCGTGCTCACCCTCGACGACGTGACCGAGCTGGCCAGGGCGCAGCGCGTGCTCGCATGGGGAGAAATGGCGCGTCAGGTCGCGCACGAGATCAAGAACCCACTCACGCCGATCCGGCTCGGCGTGCAGCACCTGCGCCGCGCGTGGGGCCGTGAAGATTTCGAGAAGGTTCTGGACCAGAACGTGTCGCGCATCCTGACGGAGATCGACCGCCTTGACGAGATCGCGCGTTCGTTCAGCCGGTACGGCGGCGCTCCCGAGGAACGACTCCCGCCGGAGCCAACGGACGTCGCGGCGATCGTGCGCGACGTGGTTGCGCTCGAGCTGATCGGCGAGAGTGCGGTGTCCTGGCGCTGCGAGGTGGAGGACGCGTTGCCGCTCGCCCTCGCGCGCCCTGACCAACTGAACGAAGTGCTACTCAACCTCTTCGAGAACGCTCGCCTCGCGGGCGCGCGCAACGTGACGGCGATCGCGCGGCGAGTCATGCGCGACGACGGAACCGAGCGACTGCGCATCGAAGTCGTGGACGACGGCAGCGGCATCGCGGCCGATGTACTGCCCCGGATCTTCGAGCCGCATTTCTCCACGCGGACGAGTGGGAGTGGGCTCGGGCTGGCCATCACGCGTCGGCTCGTGGATGGCTGGGGCGGCGAGGTGTCGATCGAGAGTGCCGGTGCAGGAACGTCGGTTCGCGTCGACCTCGCTCTGGCGTGACGGTGCAGATCCTTCGCTGCGCTCAGGATGACAGCGCGGCTATTCGGCGCGGCCGTCCTGCACCATCGCGGAGCGCCGAACACGCAGCGTCTTCACGTTCATGAACTCCCGCATGCCGATGGCGCCCAGCTCGCGGCCGTAGCCCGACGCCTTGATTCCGCCGAAGGGAAAGCGCGGGTCGGACACGACCATGTCGTTGATGAACACGCTCCCCGTGTCGAGCTCGCGCAGGCAGCGCTCCTGTTCGGCGGCATCGCTCGTCCACGCGCTGGCCGCCAGTCCGAACCGCGTATCGTTCGCGATCCGAATCGCATCCGTCAGGTCGCTTGCGACGAAGACGCACCCGACTGGGCCGAAGAACTCCTCCGTCCACGCAGGTGACGCCGGCGGAATGTCCGTCAGTACCGTGCCGGGGAAGAATGCGGAGTCCTCGTCGTCGCGCCGTCCCCCACAGACGAGTCGCGCGCCCATCGCGACGGACGCGCGTACCTGCTCCTCGAGATCTCGCGCGAGCTGCACAGTGGCCAGGGGGCCGAGCTGCGTGCGTTCGTCCATCGGGTCGCCGACGCGGAGCGCGCGCATCGCCGAGGCGAAGCCGTCGAGGAAGGCGGGCGCGACGTCCGCCTGCACGATGAAGCGCTTGGCCGCGATGCAGCTTTGTCCATTGTTGATCGTGCGCGCTCTCACCGCCGTCTCGATCGCGAGCGGGAGGTCCGCGCTGGGCATGACGATGAACGGATCGCTTCCGCCCAGCTCGAGCACGGCCTTCTTGAGGGCGGCGCCCGCGGCGGCCGCCACGCTCCGGCCCGCGCCCTCGCTGCCAGTCAGCGTCACGGCGGCAACGCGTGCGTCGGCGATCAGTCCGGCAACCGCGCCGCTCGCAACCAGGAGCGTCTGGAACACGCCCTCGGGTGCGCCGGCGCGCCGGACCATCTGCTCGAGTTCCAGCGCGCACTGCGGGACATTCGACGCGTGCTTGAGTAGCCCGACATTTCCCGCGACGAGCGCCGGCGCCAGAAAGCGCACGACCTGCCAGAACGGAAAGTTCCACGGCATCACCGCGAGCACGACGCCCAGCGGCTCGTATGCGACGAGTGAGTCGTGTCCGTCGTCCGCGATGCGCTCGTCGGCGAGGAAGGACGGTCCGTTCGCCGCGTAGAAGCGGCATGTGGCGGCGCACTTCTCCACCTCCGCGACCGCCGACCGGATCGGCTTGCCCATCTCGAGCGTCATCAGGCGCCCGATGCGCTCCTTGTCCGCCTCGAGCAGGCCTGCCAGCCGCTGGACGACCGCGACCCGCTCGCCGACTGTGGTGAAGCGCCAGCGGTGCGCGGCGTCGGCGGCAATGGTGAGCCGCGCGTCGAGTTGCGCCGCATCGAGCTCCGCGAACATGGCGAGCGTCGCTCCCGTCGCAGGATTGACGGACTTCATGCTACTCAGGCGGGAGGCCTTCATCGCGCCACCACGCATCGGCCTCCTCGCTGCCAAAGATGCGCTTCCACCACGGGACACGGCGCTCGCGCTCGAGCACTGCGCCAGCCGCAACGCGCCATACCTCCTGCATCTGGGCGGCGTCCTCGTAGCGGTCCTCAGGATTCGGCGACAGGCCGCGCTGGAGCCACTCGCCGATCTCCGGCGCAAAGGCGGAGACATCGAGCTCACCCGAAAGCTCGCGCGCGAGGATGATCTTGCTGTCGTAGTCGCCGAATGGAGGCACGCCGGTGAGGACGAAGGCGACGATGGCGGCGAGCGAGAAGCAGTCCGCGGCGGCGTCCTGTGGTTCACCGAGGAGCTGCTCGGGCGGCGAGAAGGCGGGGGTGCCCGATGCGCCCGTACTCTCCTCTCCGGCGGGGTTCGCGATACCGAAGTCCGCGACACGCCACCGTCGATAGCGATCGATGAGGATGTTCTCGGGCTTGAGGTCGCGATGGACGATGCCAATGGCATGCGCTGCCGCGAGTCCGCTCAACACACTGTCCACCTGTGGCGCGATCTCGGCGAGCGTTCGCGCGCCGGCCCGAGTGACGAGGTCGGCGACCGAGCCACCTTCCGCGAGTTCCATCGTGTACCACGCGACATCACCGCGGCTGTCCCAGTCATAGATCGGGACGATCGCGGGATGCGCGAGCTGCGCCGCGAGGCGCGCCTCGCGGCGAAAGCGGCCGATGGCGCGCTCGTCGCGTGCGACGTGCTGGTGCAGCAGCTTCAGCGCGACTTCGCGTCCGAGCGAGAGATCGCGTACGCGCCACACCGAACCGAACGTACCGGCGCCCAGTGGGGCGAGCACCTCGTAGTCGTCGGCGAGGGCCCACCGCAAGCGCACTTCGGGCGATTCGCGCGACGCGGCAGTGGTTTCCCCGCTCAGGTTGAGCACCGTCCGGCTGCCGAGCACGCGGTCCATTGCGCGAACCATCGCGGCGACCGAGCCATAGCGAGCCAACGGGTCTCGCTGGAGCGCGCGATCGACGACGACGCCGACGTTTGGCGGCACGTCGGGGCGGACGAGCGACACGGGAGGAATGTCGTCGCGCGGCGGCTGCTCACCCGTGAGCGCGTGGAAGCAGAGGGCCCCGAGCTGCCACTGGTCGCTCGCGAACGTCGGGACCCACCCATCGCCCCATTCGGGGGGCAGCGGCATCCCGACGGCATCGGGGGCGAGACCTTCCGGAATGTCCGCGAGGGGGACGGCCCACTCCCACCCCAGCAGCCAGAGGCGACCCATCGGCGTCGTCCACACACTGTGCACGGACAGTGCGCCATGGGCGCTGCCAGCATCGTGAAGGTAGGACAGGGTCGAGCCGATCTCGCGCATCACGCGCAATACCGATGGGACGTCTTCCGGACCCGCGCGCGTGAGACGGGAGTGCACGGTTTCGCCAGCGATCCAGCGGCGCAGGTAGCCGGGTCCGCGCTTGATCTGCGAGGACTTGGTCCAGTAATGGTAGGTGGTTGGTACCGCCGGATGATTGCGGTGCGCCAGCGCGCGCGCCTCTGCCTCGAGCCACTGTGCGTGGGTGGTATCAGGGGCGGTGACGAGCGAAAGCGAGCGCCCCAGCGCGTCGATGACTTCCTGGATGTGGCGATTCCGCTGCGACAGTCCCTCCGAGCCCCAGTTCCAGCCGGACGGCAGCTGCCACTCCGCCAGGTGCTCAGGGAGGGCGTTCGAGACGCGGTGGATGTCGCCGGAAGCGCGGAGAGGGCGCGAGATACGCGACAACGAGGGGGGAGCGAACGTGCGAGTCACGCTACCAAGCTAGCGAGGGGTGCGATGTTGGAGCGGGTGAAAGTCAACACTCGTAGGCATCGTGCTCCGGCCTACATCCGCGACTCGGCAAGGACCCGCTCGGCCGCCTGCTGTAGCGACGGCATGAGGGCGACGTCCGGAAGCACGCTTACCTCGGCCACGCGGACGCGAAGGGCCTCGCCGTCGAGAGCAACGGAGTGCAGCGACGGTACGTGAACCGTGTGCGCCACGATGCGCCACATCGTGCTGGGACGGCTCATCGTGCCGTCCGGCTCCACGGTGTCCAGTTGCAGCATCTCCCCACGAGCAGGAATCACCGCGCTCTGGCACTCGGCCAGGAGCTGCTCGTTGCGGTCGTGCCGGGTGACGCGGAGCGTGATCATGCCGAGGCAGTGTTGAGGTCGCCGACAAGCTACAGTTGCTGCCGCCCGCGAGCCAGCGCGCTACCTTGTGCACACGTCGAAACCTCCGCCTGAGCATGCCGTACGGACCGCAGCCCCCGAACTGGACGAGGATGCCATGATTTTCCTGATCATCAGCTTTGCAATCACGACCGTGTTGGCGATTCTCGCCTACGCCCAGGCCCGCAGCTTCGTGACGCGGCGCCTTCGATATGTGGATGCCGTGCAGTCCGCGCTTGCGCCAATCGTGGCGGGCGTTGCGGTGGCCGTCATCTGCCTTCCGCTCGTCGGACTGATTCCGCTGCTCGGTGTCGGCACGGCGCTCAGTGTCGGGTTCGCCGTTGGCGCGGGCGTCGCGGCGGGCGCTCGCGAAGTGAAGGGCAAGCTGACGGGGTACTAGTCGCGCCCGGGCGGCCTCGGTTCCTGGCGGTTCCGCGCAGTTTTCGAGACAATTCCGGCGTGACGAACGGCCCGAGTGGGCCGTTTTTCACGCCGCTTCGTTAGAGTCCGTTCCATGCGCCTGTTCGTCATCCTCTACCGCCTTCTCCCGCTCGCGCTCGCCTTCCGGCGCGACTTCCGCCGCTGGCTGCTCTTTGGGGCACCGGTTCGCCGAAGCGCCCTGGATCACGAGGTACGCGCTGCGCGGCTGGTCGCGGCGCTGGCGTCGCTCGGACCAACATTCGTGAAGATGGCGCAGGTGTTCGCGGGCCGGTCTGACCTGCTCGCACCGGTGTACGCGAAGGCGTTGACGGCGCTCACCGATCAGGTGCCGACAGTCCCGGTGAATGAAGTGGAGCGGATCATCCGGGAGGAGTACGGTGCCCCGGCCGAGGAGCTGTTCGAGCGCTTCGATCGCGAGCCGCTCGCGGCAGCATCACTCGGGCAGGTGCACCGGGCGCGATACGATGGCGAAGAAGTGGTGATCAAGGTGCTGCGCCCGGGCGTGGAAGCGCTCGTGGCGGAGGACGTGAAGGCGGCGCTGCGCATCATGGGCGTCGTCGAGCGCTGGAGGCCCAATCCGCACGTGATCGGCACACGGATGGTGATCGAGGAGTTCTCGGTCAAGGTCGTCGAGGAGATGGACTTCCGCATGGAGGCCGCACATGCGGTGACGATCCGCGCGAACTTCGCCGACAGGCCATCGATCTGGATTCCACGCGTGATCCTGCCGATGGTGCGGCAGCGCGCGCTGGTGCTCGAGTACTGCCCAGGGCTTCGCGTGGACCGGCTCGACGCGTGGGTCGCAGAAGGACGTGTGCGTCCCGAGACGCTCGTGCGCGAAGTGATGGAGTTGTACGCGCGGATGATGCTCGTGCATGGTCTCTTTCACGCCGACCCGCACCCCGGCAACATGCACGTGGCGGCGGATGGGCGGATCATCCTGCTCGACTTCGGGATGGTCGTGCGCGTTCCCCTGGAGCTCAGGCGCGAGCTCGTGGCCGGCATCTTCGCCGCGATCAAGAAGGACCGCGACGCGCTCGCGGAGAGCTTTCACCGCCTCGGACTCGTCGCGATCGGCGCCGACCCGACCGTGATCCGGCACCTCGCCGCAACGCTGCTCGCCGTCGCCAACACCCGTACCACCACGCGCGAGCGCGTAGAGCTGCTGGCAAACGAGGTGCTGGCCGAGCTGTATGACTGGCCGATCGTTCTGCCTAGCCACCTCGTGTATTTCGCGCGCACCGCGTCGCTCATCGAAGCGCTGGGCACGCACTACGATGACCACTTCAATGCGCTCGCGTTCGCCACGCCCATCGCGCTGTCGCTCCGTGGACTGATTCTGGATTCACTCTATCCCGACGGCGCGCGCCCGACACTCGACACGGCGCGTGTGGTCGGTGCCGCGCTCGGCGCGGTCGCGCGCATCGTGCGACAAGCGTCGCTGGATGTATTCAGTGCGGTGCGCGACGCGATAGCCGTTGCGGCGCTGCCATCGGCAGAGGCGGTGCGCGGTGAGAATGCCCTGCCCGCGACCAACGGTTCGGCCGTGAGCAGACGTACGCTGCCGAATGCCCGTGCACTTGGGGGCGAGGGCGGGGGTGAGGGCGTGCGCGGACAGGGGGGCGGACGCGGCGGTCGTCCCCCGGCGATGTGACGTGCGTCGCAGGACGATGGCATTCCATGTGCCTATGTGAGGGGCATGTCGCGCCACACACACACCATCGCAATCGCCATCTCCGCACTCGTCCTGCTCGCGCCCGGCACGGCGGCGCAGCGCCGGGATCGAGCGCCCGACGAGCTTCGTGGCTCGCCGGCGAGCGTCGAGAAGATGTACCGCTTCGCCAAGTCGCACCGCATGAGCTTCTACCTGACGCCGACGAACGTCACAGAGGCCATCGAGCAGGGACGGCTCGTTCCGCTCACGGGTGATGCGACGTACGAGATCACGCGAGGGGTAGGCTTCTCGTCTGCAACGCGGGAGGCGAAAGCATTCGTCATCGCGTTCGCGCCCCAGTACCTCGCCGCGTGCGGTACGCCGCTCACGGTGACGAGCGCGGCGCGACCGATGTCGCGGCAGCCGAGGAACGGGCACCAGCACTCCGTGCATCCGACGGGAATTGCCGTGGACCTCCGTCGTCCATACCGCGGGCCCTGCCTCACATGGCTGCGTGGCGCGCTGACGCGGCTCGAGAAGAAGGGGATCATCGAGGCCACGGAAGAGCGGCACCCCGCGCACGTGCACCTGGCGGTGCTCGTGCCACCGGGCAGGGCGGTGAAGCTGCCCGACCTCACCATCGGCGCGCCGCGGCCCGTGCCCGTTGGCACGGCTGCCGTGTCGAATGGCAACGTGCGGCTCGATGCGCGGACGACGTCTCCGACCGACGCACGCGCCTACACGGTCCGGCAGGGCGATACGCTGTGGGAGATCGCGACGAAGAACGGAGTGACCGTCGCGGCGCTCGCCCGGGCGAACAAGCGGTGCCAGACCGCCCCGCTCCGGCCCGGTACCACACTGGTCCTTCCCGAGAAGGGCGAGCAGTAGGCTCCTCCTTCCGAAGAGGCGCGGCGATGCTGTACTCTTGCATCGCACCGCGCCGCGCCTCCTCCGCGTGGCTTCCCCTCCCGCCCCGAGGTCGC
>JBKJMP010000263.1:0-9712 GCA_046596395.1 Gemmatimonadaceae bacterium | reverse complement strand
GGAATACAGGATTCACGCTGCCCATCTCAGCGTAGACAGGTATGGGCGTGGGCCGCGCCGCAGCCGCGTCGGCGATCGCGCGCCCGCCACGGAGCGATCCAGTGAAGCCGATCGCGGTCGTGAGCGGATGGCGGACGATTGCCATGCCCACCTCGTGCGACCAGCCATGCAGCAGCGAGAAGACGCCGGCCGGCATCCCGGTGCTCTGTGCCGCGCGCGCGATCGCGTCCGCGGCGAGCTCGGACGTTCCGGGGTGTGCGGGATGCGCCTTGCACACCACCGTGCATCCGGCCGCGAGCGCCGACGCGGTATCGCCGCCAGGAACCGAGAACGCGAGCGGAAAGTTGCTCGCGCCGAACACGCCGACGGGCCCAAACGGCACGAGCATGCGTCGCAGGTCGGGCTTGGGCAGCGGCTGGCGCGCGGCGTCGCCCGTGTCGATGCGCGCCTCGACCCACGAGCCTTCATCGAGAAGATCGGCGAACAATCGAAGCTGCCCAACCGTGCGGCCGCGCTCGCCCTCGAGGCGCGCCATCGGAAGCGCCGTCTCGGAACTCGCCCGCTCGAGGAGCGTGGGGCCGAGCGCAATCAATTCGTCCGCGATCGCGCGCAGGAACGCGGAGCGCTGTTGCGGCGACGTCGCGGCGTACGGCACGAACGCCGCCTCGGCGGCGACCAGCGCGCGGTCAACCTCCGACAACGTCGCCTCGTGGAAATCTCCCTCGAGCCTCTCACCGCTCGCGGGGTTCATCCCCTGAAAAATCGTTGTGCCTTCGCCGCTCGCCACGCCGCCGATCGAATTCGTTCCCTTCATTCGTCCGTGCTCTCCTCGAATAATCCGTCCGGGGTTTCCCAGCGCCCAGTCGTCGCCGAGCGAAACAGCGCGTCGATCACGCTCATGTTGCCGATCGCGTCCTCGAGGGTCACGGGCACGGCCCCGATGCCGCGTACCGCCTCGGAAAAGCGCTCCGCCTGAAGCCGATACTGATCGACCGCGGGAAAGACGATCGCCTCGGCAGACTCACCCGCGAGCGCGCCACCGTCGTCGATCAGGATGCGGCATTCGCGGTCGGGCGGCGCGTTGAATGGAATCTCGACTTCGATACGACCCTCCGTGCCGTAGACCTGCATCACCTGATGCGGCACGAGCTGTCCGCCACACGTGAAGGTGGCCTGACCGGACGGGAAGCGCAGGAGCGCCGACGCGAGCCGGTCCACCTGCATCTCGGGATCCCGCTCGAGCGAGCCCACCACGTCGGTCGGCTCCTCGCCGAACAGCCATCGCGCGAGCGTGATGGGATAGCACCCGATGTCCATCAACGCCCCGCCGCCCCACTCCACCTGGCTCCGGATGTCGGACGCATCGCGCTTGAAGTAGCTGAAGTGCCCGACGATCAGCTTCAGTTCCCCGATCCGCCCCTCGGCGATCAACTCGCGGACTGCCGCCCATTGCGGGTGCGCCCGGACCATGAACGCTTCGCCGATCAGCACGCCGGTTCGCGCGCGCACCGCGAGCAGCCGGCGCGCTTCGGCAGCCGACAATGCGAAGGGTTTCTCGCAGAGCACGTGCTTGCCCGCTTCTGCCGCGAGGATCGACCACGGCACGTGCAGGTGATTGGGAAGGGGGTTGTAGATGGCTTCGATCGTGGGGTCCTCGAGGAGCTCCTCGTAGGACCCGTACGCGCGCGCGATGCCGTGCGATGCCGCGGCGGCCGCCGCCTTCGCGATGTCGCGCGATGCGATGGCAACCACCTCCATGTGCACGCTCTGGCGCATGGCAGGAATCACCTTCTGGAGCGCGATGTTCGCGGCCCCGAGGACACCCCACCGAACAGGCGTCGTAATCTCGACATCGGGCGTCGCGCGTCGCGGTTTCATGAGTGTGAGTCTAAATGATCGCCTGACGGAGTGCGACAACGCATGAAGCGTTGCCAACCTAAAGTATCCACCGCTTCTGCCGACACTCCTTCCGGATGGCACGCCGTGCCCGCCGAATGTCCGTTGATTTCCCTCCTACTGGCGCGCCAATGCGCCGAGGACCCGACATGCGCCCCGTGCTGCGCTACGCCATTGCCTTCAGTCTCGCTCAAGGGTGTACGCCCGGCGTGTATGCGCAGGTCGAGCAGGCTCGTCCGCAGGCGTACCACGCGGTCGTGCTCACGACGGGCGCGACGACGATGAAAGTCGACGCGCTGAATGGATCGCTCGCGGGGGCGCGATTTGCCGGGCTCTCGAATGACGGCATCAGCTACGGCGCGAGCGGGCACTACGCCCATGGTCGCGCGATGCTCGGTGTGGACTATGCCCGCACGACGTTCGGTGAGGAAGGGCTGAGCAACGGCCGCTCGGACGACCTGAGCTCGATGCAACTGCTGGCGACCGTGTCGTACGCGATGGCAACGGCGCCACGCTTCAACATCTATCCGACGCTCGGCGTGGGCGCGGGCAAGTTCGACGTCACGCTCCGCGACCGGGCGGGAGGTTCGGCGACGACCGCGACCGATCCCACATTCGACGAAATCGCGGCGAATCCAGGTAGCGCG
Organism: Gemmatimonadaceae bacterium; assembly: GCA_046596395.1. Classification (GTDB taxonomy): domain Bacteria; phylum Gemmatimonadota; class Gemmatimonadetes; order Gemmatimonadales; family Gemmatimonadaceae; genus AG11. The sequence goes on along the minus strand of JBKJMP010000263.1, from coordinate 7,169 downwards.
ACGACGATCTCGGGGCGACACCTCGTCTACAGCGTCGGTGGTGGCGCCGACTACCTCGTCACGCGCGCTGCGCGCGACGCGTTCGGCATTGTGCTCGGCGTACGCGCGGGGATGTTGCTCGCGCCGAACCGCACGACGTGGACTGCGGGGGGACGGAGGGTGATCGCCGGCCCGGATGCGTCGGCGGGTGGGCCGTTTCTGCGGATCGTGGTTGGGGCGGGTGGCAGGTAGAGGGCGAGAGGGCGAGAGGACGAGAGGAACGACAACGTGATAGGTTCTGGTTTCCTCTCGTCCTGACATCCTCTCGTCCTCTCGCCCCATGTTCACAGCGATCCGTCTGCCAGACGCCCCACCCCCCAAGGGCCCCTACAGTCCCGCACTACGTGCGGGGCCTTTCGTCTTCGTGAGCGGACAAGTGCCGCGCAATCCCGTCTCGGGCGAGCTCGTCGGAGACGATGTTGCAACGCAAACGCGGCAAGTATTGTCCAACGTGCAGCGACTGCTCACGGAGGCGGGCGCGAGCATGAGTGATGTGATCAACGTCACCGTGTATCTCACCAACGTCGATGACTGGGGCACGATGAACGCCGTGTACGCGGAGTTCTTCTCCCAGCCGTATCCCACGCGCACCACGGTCGGCGTGGACCTACGGGACATCCTGGTCGAGATCAGCACCATCGCATACGTCGGGAGCGGCGCTTAACGAAGACGGTGCGGCACCGTCTTCCAGTGGGGCAGCGCGATGGCGTTGCCACCATTCGAAGGGAGGCACAGATGCATCGGCGCGCGCACAAGGCACCAAACGTCTGACGAGCGGCTGCTGTAATACTTTGTAGCGAAGGGGAGTGGTCTGGGCGCTGGTGGGGCGAACAGGTCATGAACTGGAGCGACCGCAGATGGGCTGGCAGCAACGCTGCCAGCCCATCTGTGTCAACAGCCTATCCCGCACCTGGTGCGTACAGGGGACTACTCGCCGACTGTGCCCCCGTCCTTCACGCACTCCGCGAACAGGTTGATCCGCTGCTCCTCCCAGAGGATAGCGGTACTCGGCCGCGCGAATCGCGAGCTCTGGAATATCCGGTCCATGTCCTGCTCGGTGCGGTGGATGAGCTTCCACTCGATCACGTGGTCCATCAGCGCCTTCGTGGTGTTGTCGGGATGGAAGTTGCCGAGGATCACCTTGCCACCGGGCCGCAGGATGGTGTGTACCCAGTCGAGCAGCTTGATCACCATATCGTCGCCGAAATAGTCGATGAGCCCGATGCTGTAGACGAGGTCCTGGTTGGCGAGCTCCAGGTTCTTCCGGCCCAACGCAAGGAAGATGAGATTCTCGTTGTGCGTCACCATGCGCTTCCCCAAACGCAACCGGTCGCGCTTATCGGCGACGAAGGCGAGCGCCTGAAGGTCCATGTCGACGAGATTGGCCTTCAGCTTCATCGGGTCCGGAAGCTCGGCGTAGACGTCGAACAGCTCCTGCGCCGGTCCCGAGGCCAGGCTGGTCACGTGCGCCTGTTCACCATTCCGGGAGGCAACGGCCTCGTGGATCGCCTTCGCCAGCACGCCGCGGCGATTGCGCACGGCGACCGCCGCGGGCAAGTCGAGGAAGCACCGGTCGAGCAGCGGCCCGAGCCGGCCCGATCCGGCCGCGACGTTCTTGTAGATGTGGTCGATGGAGAGGAAGTCGCCGGCGTAGCCACGGGGCTTGGAATACCAGCGGTCGGCGTTCTCCGTCAGTTGGATGTAGGGCAGCAGCTCGCGCTGGATACGGATGCCGAACTCCTGCCTGGTCCGCTCGTTCAGCGGAGACCGATCGCCCAACCCGGCGTTCAGCATCAACGTCATCTCGTCGAACCGTTTCTTCACCTTCGCCGTCACGTCGGCGGGGATGTCGCCGTGATGCTTGAGCACGGCGTCATCCACTTCCTTCATCAAGTCCTTGAACTGGCGGACGGCCGTTCCGAACGGCGCCCACTGACCGGAGTCTTCGGCGACCGCGGCCGGTGACTGCGCGCGCAGATGTGCATTCGCCGCGCGCAGTCGCTGGGACAGCGACTGCGCGATGCCTTTGTGGAAGCGGGATGCGAACGCGGCATCCTCGGCGAGTTTCGCCGTGAGTGCGGCGCGTGGCAGCACGAGCAGCATCGTCGCTTCGATCGCCGTCACGGACTCGGTGGGCGCGCGGAGCTCGAGGAACGACATTTCGCCGACGATCTCGCCTGGTCCCACGAGCGCAAGCCGGCGGCTGCCCGAATCGGCCGCGAACACGCCTAGCAGCCCTTCCAGCACGAAGTAGATCGCGGGAACGTCACCGCCCTCGGCGATGAGCACCGCGTTTTCCGCGATCTGCTGCTCGGTCGCAGTCTGGAAGATCCACTGAACGTCGTCGTCGGTGAGCTGCGAGAAGAGCGAGGTAAGCGCGCGCATGAAGTCTCCACGGGGTGTCTGGCGGACGGCCCGGGGAGAGTACCGTCAGCGCATAGCTCGGGCAAGAGATCATCGTTGCAGCCCATCTGTGCGTATACTGGGCAAGACACCTCCGCGGTCCTGCCGCCCATCCTGAGGATTCGATGTCCATGCACTCACGCGCGACGCTGTTCGCAGCCGTCATCGCCACTCCCCTCGCTGCACAGCAATCGTCGCCGCGCGCCTTCCAACTCGCCGACTGGTACCGCCTCACCACCGTCAGCTCGCCAGCGATGTCGCCCGCCGGCGACCGCGTGGCGTTCACCGTGACGACGGCCCGGGAGTCGGAGAACAAGCGGCACAGCGAGGTCTGGGTCGTGCCGACGAGTGGTGGCGAGCCGCAACGCTACACGTCGCCGGGCACGGAGAGCAGCGCGCCGCGCTGGTCACACGATGGACGGCATCTGCTGTTCACCTCGCAGCGGCCCGGCGGGCGCGGCAACACGTGGGCCATCCGCATGGACCAGCCGAGCGGCGAGGCGACGCAGCTCGAGCGCTACCCGAGCGGTTCGATGCCGGCCGACCGCCGCTTTGCCGTCTGGGCCGACGCCGACTCCGCGCCTCCCGCCGACTCGGCACAGGCGAACCAGGATCCATTCGGGAAAATGCAGCCCATGGCGCGTCCGCCCCACGAGGCCATCACGCGTCCGGCGAATCCCGCGCGATTCGACGGACGGCACATCACCGACATGCGCTTCAAGGCGAACGACCGCGGCTTCGTGCCGTCGGCGCGCGAGGCGCGCGTGTGGCGTCCGTCGCAGCTATGGATGCAGGCGTTCGACGGCTCGGCGAAGAAGCAGGTCACGAACACACGCTACTCGCACCGTAACGCGGTCGTGAGCCCCGACGGCCGGTGGATCGCCTTCGTCGCCGACGTCGAGCTCCGTACCGATTCGATCGTCGAGCGCGAGCGGGACTCGCTGGCGTTCCTGCCCTACGACGCGAAGCGTGACGAAGCACCTCGCAACGAAGCGGATCTGTATGTGATCTCAATAGATGGCGGTACGCCGAAGCGCGTCGCACGCTGGATGGGCGCCGAGAGCGAGATCACGTGGTCGCCGGACTCGCGGCGCATCGCCTTCATTGGCCGCGCGTCGCGCACCGCATCGGCACGGGTCTATCTCGTCGATCCCGCCGCCGGCACTCCGGATAACGTGCTGGCGTCGTCGTTCAAGTACGAGCCCGCAGCGCTCGAGTGGCTCGCCGACGGCAGCCTGCAGTTCAATGCGGAAGTGGGTGGGAGCAGCGGCCTGTTCCGCCTCGACACCTCGACCAGGCAGGCGAGACAACTCCTCGGCGGCCGTCGGCGCCTGTCCGGATTCAGCTTCGACCAGGCGGGCAAGCGCGTGGCGTTCGTCGCCACGAGCATGACTCGGCCCACGGAGTTGTACGTCGCCGATGCGGACGGCAGCAACGAGCGCCGGCTCACGAGCTTCAACGACAAGCTCACGAGCGACGTGACCTTCAGCGATGCCGAGCGATTCATGGTGAAGTCGGTGGGCGGATTCGAGATCGAGAGCTGGCTGATGAAGCCGCACGGCTACCAGCCGGGCCGCAAGTACCCGGTCGTGCTGTACATCCATGGCGGTCCGCACTCCGCATACGGTGAGAACTGGTTCGACGAATTCCAGAACCTCGCCGCGCAGGGGATGTTCGTCTTGTTCACCAACCCGCGCGGGTCGAGCGGGTACGGCGCGGATTTCACGTACTCCACGCGCGGCCGCTGGGGTGCGGAAGACTACGAGGACCTGATGAAGGCGACGGACGTGGTCGCGAAGCGTGCGGACGTGGACTCGACGCGGATGGGCGTGACCGGCGGGTCGTACGGCGGCTTCATGACTGCGTGGATCACGACGCGGACGCATCGCTTCAAGGCGGCGCAGGCGGACCGCATGATCAGCGACTTCACGTACTGGTACGGCGCGTCCGACGCGCAGGGACTCACGGAGTTCGAGTTCTACGGCAAGCCCTGGGACAACTTCAAGCTCTACGACAACCTCTCGCCGATTCGGCACGTCGCGAAGGTGCGCACGCCGACGCTCATCGTGCAGTCCGAGGAGGACCATCGCACCCCGATGGGCAACGCGGAGCTCTGGTTCATCGCGCTCAAGAAGCAGAACGTGCCGGTGGAGATGGTGCGGTATCCCCGCTCGACGCACGAGCTCTCGCGCTCGGGCGAGCCCTGGTTGCTCGTTGACCGCCTCGGCCGCCTGCGCCAATGGTTCGCGCACTGGCTGCAGAATCAGCCGCAGGGGAAAACCAGCGCCGGCGGGTAGCGGCACGAACCGTGACATGCAGGGCTGCATGACACGGTGCACGGACCGATTGGTCGTTGTACTCTCCGCAGTGGCGCTGGCGTGCAGTGATGGCGCCCGCGCCGACGCGCGCCCCGCAGGCGAATCGCCGGGCGACGTCGACCTCGCCCCTCCCGCGGCGCAGCTCACCGCCGACACGCTCGCGCGTCGCGCCGACTCCTTGGTGCGTGAGGGGCGGTACTGGCGCGCAACGGCTCTGCTCGCCCCTCGCCTCACCACCCCCACGAGGGCCGTCCCCGAACTACGGCTCGCAGGAGCTCGGGCTGCTGCCGGATGGGATGGCTGGACGGAAGTCGAACGCATCTTGCGCGGCGCGGCATGGCTCGACGCGGAATTCGGCGGTGAGGGGCGCGAACTTCTCGCGCGCGCTGCGCTCGAGCGCGGCACGGACGCACTTCCCGACGCCCGCCTCGCCGTCGCGGCGGCTCGCGACGACGCCGCGCGCGTCACGCGGCGCGTGCTGCTGGCTCGCGCGCACGATCGCGCGAAGGCGTCCGACAGTGCGGCGGTACACTACCTCGCCGCGGCCTCTCGGCTGGCCGGCGTTGCCGACTGGCTGCGGTTGCGCGCAGCTGGGGTCACCGGGGACAGTGCCGCGCGTCGTACGCTGCTCGCGCGCGTGACCCTGCCCGCCGCAAGGGCGCGTGTGACCCTCACTGATGCGCAGGCGCGCGAACGCGGTGGCGACCTCGCGGGTGCCGCGCGCGCATTCCGTATTGCTGGTGCCGACGGCTCGGCGTTTCGCGTGGAGGCGATCTCGGCGCGCGATGAAACGTCGCGCGCCGCACTTGCCGGACGCATCGCAACCTTCCTCGCGAGTGCGACGTCGAACGCGGAAATCCGCCAGGCGCTGGAGGTGCTCGACAACCTGGGGCCACCCTCGGTGCGCGATGAGGTAGTCGTGTCACGGGCCGCGGCGAAGGCCGGTGTCGTTGCACGCGCCGTGAGCGGCTTTGCACGAGTGGCAGCGACGGAGCAACTCTCTCCCTCGGACCGAATGGCGTACGCGAGCGCCCTCGCTCGTGCGGGACGTACGGCCGACGCGGCCAGGATCTACGCCTCGCTCTCCGCGGATGCCTCGCTCGCGCCGGCAGCCGCATACCAGCGCGCGCGCATGCTCGTCCAGTCGGGGCAGGGCGCCGCCGCGCGCGCCGCCCTGAAGGGCACGGCCGAGGAATACGCAGCAGCGCCCGGCGCCGCCGCATCCGCCCTGCTGCTGCTCGCGGATCTCCAGGTAGACGACAACCAGCTGGGCGCAGCGGAGGCGAGCCTTCGGCAGTTGCTCACGCGTCATCCAGCGAGCGCGTCGGCGCCGCTCGCCCGCTTCCGCTACGGCCTGCTTCAGTGGAGTAACTCGCCGGCGGCGGCAGCCGCGACGTTCGACTCGCTGTCCGCGCTGCATCCCGGTGACGAGGAGGCAGCCGCGGCGAAGTACTGGGCCGCTCGGTCCTACCAGAAGCTCGGCCGAACCGATGAAGCCGCTGGACGTTGGCGCGCAATCATTGCTGCGTCGCCCCTGAGCTACTACGCCATGCGCGCCTCGCAGCGACTCGGCACGGCTGGATGGGCTGCGCCGGCCGGCGCCGACACCGTCGCGCACGTCGGCGCCGTCGATGCAATAGTTGACCGCATCACCGCACTGCGTCGTCTCGGCATGGACGTCGAGGCACGATTCGAGATCGAGTCGCTCGCGCAGCTCGCGGAGACCGCGCCCGCTGAAGCCGCGGCCGCGGCGCAGGCGCTGTTGTCGGTCGGCGAGCCATCGCGCGCGCTGCGCGTGGCACTCGCGGTGATCGAGAAGGGTCCGGCGTCGCGCGCCATGTACCGCATCGCGTTTCCAGTCGTGCACGAGGATGCGCTCGTGGAGGAAGCGCGGCGTAACGGACTCGATCCCGCGCTGGTCGCGGGCTTGATCCGTCAGGAGTCGAGCTGGAATCCGCGCGCGATCTCGCCCGCCTCGGCGCGTGGGCTCATGCAGTTGATGCCGACCGTTGGCACATCGATCGCGTCGAGCAAAAAGTATCCGCTGTGGAACACGGCGCTGCTTCTCGATCCCGACGTGAGCCTGGAGCTCGGCACGCGACACCTCGCGTCGAGCCTCACGCGCGGAACGCCGCCAGAGCGCGCCCTCGCGGCCTACAATGCCGGCGGCTCCCGCCTTCGTCGCTGGGTGCTGAGGCCCGGATCGGAAGACGCCGAGCTGTTTACGGAGTGGATACCCTACACCGAGACGCGGGACTATGTGCGCATAGTGCTGCGGAACGCTTCCGTGTATCGAGCACTAATGCGCTAGAAAGGGGACGAGAGGACGAGAGGACGAGAGGACGAGAGGACGAGAGGACGAGAGGACGAGAGGACGAGAGGACGAGAGGACGAGAGGGGGAGAGGACG
>JBKJMP010000632.1:0-5041 GCA_046596395.1 Gemmatimonadaceae bacterium | reverse complement strand
GCCGGGACTCTGCGCGGCGAACAGTACCTCGTCGTCCTTGAAGTCGGTCGGCTTGAGGAGCACGCGTGCCCCGTTCGAGAGCTTCCACTCGAGGATGTCGGTGCCGTCGAGCGTGCGCTCCGACACGATGCGGCCCGGCGTCGGCGCCACGGGCACGAGCGGCGCGTCCGAGGTGGAGTCGACGAATGCCGCGAGCGTGGCGCCCTTGACTTTGCTGAACGCAGCGCGCATGGCGCGCGCCGTCGGCATCTTCACCTCGGCACTCCGCGGCGCGGCGACGAGCACCACCCGATTCCGGTCGCTGAACGACGTCCGCGCCAGCGCGTTCACCTCGGCGAGCGTGATCGACGGCAGCAACGCCTTCGCGAGTGCCTGCCGGTTCTCGATGCCGACGATTGGGCTGCCGGCGAGCACGCTGCTCGCGTACTGGCTCGCGAAGACGCTCGAGTTCGTCTTCGCGCGCTCGGCGTACGCCTGCTCGAGGCTGCGGAGATAGTTGGTGCGAAGGCGATCGAGCTCCGTCCCCGTGAAGCCGAAGCGCGACACCCGCTCCGCTTCGGCAAGCAGGGCCTCTGCCGCCGCTTCGAAGTTGCTCTCCTTCACCTGCGCGTAGAGCTGGTAGGCGTCGCGCGTCCGCACGAACGATCCTCGATCGGAACCGGCAAAGGCGAACGGCGCGTCGGGACGCTGCGAGAGCTCGCTTAAGCGCGCGTTGACCATGCCATCGTAGAGCGACGTCACGAACTGGCGACGCATGTCGCCGATCGTCCGCGTGCTGTCCGGCTTGCGCAGCCACAGCAGCGCGACCGACGAACTGGGATACTCGGGATCGGTCTCGATCGAGACGAGCGTCTCGCGATGCTCTGGGACGCCGGAGTACGTGCGCGGCCGCGGCGTCGACCGCACGGGAACGCGTGCGAAGCGCTCGCGGATCGACGCCTCCATCGCCGCGACATCGAAGTCGCCGACGGCGATCACCGTCATCAACTCGGGACGGTACCAGTCACGATAGAACGTGCGCGCCGTCGCAACGGGGAAGCGCTCGAGACTCTCCTTCGTGCCGATCGGCAGGCGAACCGCGTACTTCGAGCCCTTGAGCATCACCGGAAATTGCCGGTTCTGTACGCGCGTCTCCGCGCTCAATCCCGACCGCCACTCCTCGATTACCACGCCGCGCTCCTTCTCCATCTCGGCGGTATCGAAGGTGACGTCGTGTGCCCAATCCTCGAGGATGTCGAGCGCGGTGGTCAACAGGCGCGCGGTGTCCGTGGGGATCGTGAGCTGGTAGACCGTCTCGTCGAAGGACGTGTAGGCGTTGAGGTCCGCTCCGAACCGCATGCCGACCCGCTCCAGAAAGTTCACGATGTCGGCCTTCGGGAAGCGCCGAGTGCCGTTGAACGCCATGTGCTCCACGAAATGCGCCACGCCGCGCTGCGTGTCCTCTTCGAGGATGGACCCCGCGTCGATGACGAGACGCAACTCCGCACGATTGGCGGGCAGCACGTTTCGGCGGATGAGATAGCGCACGCCGTTCGGCAGCCGTCCGCGATGGACGGCGGTGTCGGTCGGGAGACGAGCGCTGAGCGTCTGGGACTGCGCGCCGGCGGGCAGCGCCACGAGGGCGAGCAGCGCGAGCCGCGAGAGGAGTCGCATGGAGTCGATGAGGGAGAGGAGGCTCGGGCAAACTGCCGGAAGCGCGGCTAACTTTCCAGTATGAGCGTCGTCGAAGCCGTGCGTTGGTCAGCGAATGGTCAGGCCGTGGACATCATCGATCAGCGCCGGCTTCCCGACGAGCTGGTGCGGCGTGAGCTCACGACCGTGGACGACGTCTGCGGCGCCATCCTCACACTCGCCGTGCGCGGCGCACCAGCGATCGGCATCGCGGCAGCCATGGGGCTCGTCGCGGCGCTCCGAGGTAGTGCGAGCCGGACGCGCGATGAGTATCTCGCCGAGGTGGATGGGCTCAGCCGGCGGATCGGAGCGGTCCGTCCCACGGCCGTCAATCTGCCGTGGGCCATGGAGCGGATGCGCCAGGTCGCGCGGCGGACCGAGGGCAACGTTGCCGAAATCCTGGCAGCGCTTCAGCGCGAGGCCACAGCGATCCTCGACGAGGATCGCGCGATGTGTCGCCGCATCGGTGAGTTGGGCGCGGACCTGTTGCCCGAGAATGCGCGTGTGATGACGCACTGCAACGCCGGCGCACTGGCAACGGGAGGCATTGGCACGGCGCTCGCGCCGGTGTACGTGGCCGCTGCCCGCGGGCGCGGCGTGCGCGTGTACGCGTGCGAGACGCGTCCGCTGCTTCAGGGCAGCCGGCTTACCGCGTGGGAGTTGAGCGAAGCGGGTGTGGACGTCACCGTCCTGACCGACGGCATGGCGGCGCCACTCATGCGCGAGGGCGCGGTCGATCTCGTGATCGTCGGCGCCGATCGCATCGCCGCGAACGGCGACGTCGCCAACAAGATCGGCACGTATGCGCTCGCGCTCGCGGCACGGCATCACGCCATTCCGTTCTACGTCGCGGCGCCGTGGTCCACCGTGGATTCCACGACGCGCTCGGGGGCGGACATCATCATCGAGCACCGGCCCGGTGAGGAAGTGCGTTCGGCGTCGCGGATCGGCGTCTACAACCCCGCGTTCGACGTCACTCCCGCGGCACTGATCACGGCAATCATCACCGACCGCGGGATCATGCGGACGCCGTATCACTTCGATGGCTGAACGCCGCTCCCGCTCCCCACTCGCGATCGCGCGCGCACTCGATGCGCACTGCGCGCGACTCGGCGATTGTCGCCGGTGCATCAACGCGCCTGGCGTTCGGCCGATCGCCTCGGCCGCCCGCCGGCCGCGCGCCATGCTCGTGGGGCAGGCGCCGGGACGGACGGAGATGGAGGGCGGACGTCCCTTCGCCGGTCCTGCCGGTCGAACGCTCTTCCGCTGGTTCGAGCGCATCGGCCTCGATGAGGCGACGGCGCGCGAGTGGCTCTACATCGCGGCGGTCACGCGTTGCTACCCGGGCCCGCACAAGGCTGGCCGCGGCGATCGCGTTCCGTCGCCAAGCGAGCGCGCACGCTGCAGCGATTGGCTCGATGAGGAGCTGGGCATTATCCGCCCAAGCGTCATCATACCCGTCGGACGCCTGGCGATCGACCGGTTCCTCGGTGCGGTCGCGCTCGACGAGGTCGTCGGCCGCGCGCACGAGGTGCAGCACGCGGGGGGACGCTCGCTCGTGATTCCGCTGCCGCATCCGAGTGGCGCGAGCAGCTGGATTCACCAGGCGGAGAACACGGCGCTACTCGAGCGGGCCTTGAAGCTCGTGCGCGCGAAGCTGGTGGCGGCGCCGGCCGGGCAAAGGAGCGTGGCCTGATGCGTCGATGGTATCTCGTCTTCACGCTTTCGCCAGCGGCACTCCCGCCGGATCAGTGGTTCGCTGGTGACAAGTTGCAGCACTTTTTCACGTCCGCGTTCGTGCAAAGCATGTCGTACGGGACGCTGCGCACGGTGGGCGCCTCCCACGACGCTGCCATCATCGGCGCCACGGCAGCGTCGGCAACGGCAGGAATAGGAAAGGAGATTCGCGACGAGCGATCGCGCGGCGAGTTCAGCTATCGCGACCTCGTGTGGGACGCGGCAGGGGTGGGCGCGGCGACCGTGCTGCTGGTGCGCACGCGGCGATAGTGCGGGAACTGTAGGGGAAAGTCCCACATTCGGCGCCGGTCTCCGAAGCCCCTATATATTGATGCAACCGCTTCCTTTCTCTCTTCCGACCGCAGTATGACGTCAGCGCGCACCAAGTTCCTCATCGGCGGTGCCCTCGTTCTCGGGACGTCGGGATACCTCATGGCAACGTCCATCAAGGACACCGGCATGTACTATCTCACGCCCACGGAGCTGGCGACCAAACTCGACGCCGATCCGTCGTTCCGGAACACGGGAGTGAAGATGGGCGCCCGCGTCGTGCCGGGCTCCATCACGCGCGTGCCGGGCGGAAAGGAGTACGCATTCAGCGTCACCGACGGCGCCCGGAACTATCCGGTCATCTACAAGGGCATTGCGCCAGACACCTTCACGGATGGCGTAGACGTCGTGATCGAGGGCCGCATGGGTGAGGACGGGACCTTCCACGCGACCGTCCTGCTCGCGAAGTGCGCGTCGCGCTACGAGAACGCACCCGGTGAGCATCCGGCAGGTGTCGACAAGTACAAGCAGACGCCCGGATACAAGGCGGGAGCCAGGGCGTGATCCTCGTCGGGGAACTGTCGCTCTGGGTCGCGCTGTTGATGGCGGCCTGGGCGGGCGTCACGTCGTTCGCGGGTGGCGCCATGGGCCGCGAAGACCTGATCGCGAGCGGACGGCGCGGGCTGTACGCCACCACCGTCATGATCGTGCTCGCGTCGATCGGACTCTGGACCGCGTTGCTGACGAACGACTTCTCGCTCTCGTACGTCGCGTCGAACACGAGCGCGAACATGCCGAAGATTTACGTCTTCTCGGCATTCTGGGGAGGGCAGGCGGGCTCGATGCTCTTCTGGGCGCTCATCCTCGCGCTCTACAGTTCGGCCGCGATCTGGTCGGTGCAGGACAAGGCGCGCGAGCTCGCACCCGCCGCCTGCGGCACCCTTGCGCTCATCCTGCTGTTCTTCATCGCCACCACGTGCTTCAAGGCGAACCCGTTCGACCGGCTCGCCTTCGTGCCGGCCGACGGACGCGGAATGAATCCGCAACTCCAGAATCCCGGCATGGCCATCCATCCGCCGAATCTCTACCTCGGCTACGTGGCCACCGCGATTCCCTTTGCCTTCGCCATCGCCGCGCTCATCACGCGCAAGCTCGACGCGACGTGGCTGCTCATCGTCCGCCGCTGGTCGCTCATCTCCTGGTTCTTCCTCACCATCGGCATCACGCTCGGCATGTGGTGGGCGTACGTCGAGCTCGGGTGGAGCGGCTACTGGGCGTGGGATCCCGTCGAGAACGCGTCATTCCTTCCCTGGCTGACCGGCACCGCGTTCCTGCACTCCATCATGATCCAGGAGAAGCGGGG
>JBKJMP010000631.1:0-3385 GCA_046596395.1 Gemmatimonadaceae bacterium | reverse complement strand
GTCGGCGCGCCGTCGTGCCACTTCAGGTCGCCGGCGAGTTGCAGCGTGAGCGTGCGATTCGCGTCGCTCCAGGTCCACGCGCGGGCGAGATATGGCCCGGGCACGAGCAACGAATCGTAGCGCAGCAGCGTGACGAAGAGCGCATAGCGCTGCACCTGGCGCGAGAGCGGATGCATGGTGACGAGGGGATTCGCCGACTCGAGGTCGGCACCTGACGCCATCACGAGGATGCCCTGCCTGCGCTGTGGTGCGATGCACGCCGCCATGACGACGAGTGCGACGAGCAGCAGGACCGAGACGATCGAGGTGCGCGGCGTTGACGGCGTTCGCGCGCCATGCGATATCACCGCGTGCGTTCCTCTGCTGTCGTCCGCGCCATGATGCGCGCCGCGTTGCTGTACTGGTGCGTGATCTCGCTCACCTTCGCGCTCCTCCGTCTTGCTCCGGGTGACCCCGCAACGTTCCTCCTGCCGCCGGGCGCCACGGCGTCCGACGCAGCGCGCATGCGAACCGACCTCGGCCTCGATAAGCCAGTTACGGTTCAATATGCCAATTGGTTGAGCGCCACGCTCGGGGGTGATTTCGGGACGAGCTTCGCCGACCGCCGCCCCGTGCGCGCCATCATCGGCGACGCGTTGCCGGTGTCGCTCGGACTGGGTTTCGCCTCCCTGCTCCTCTCGTTCCTCATCGGCACGCTGGTCGGGTTGATCCAGGCCGCGCGTCACGGCACGCGGCTCGACCTCGCGCTCACCATGACCAGCGTGCTCCTCGTGGCGTCCCCAGCGTACTGGCTGGGGCTCGGCGCCATCGCGTGCTTCACGTACCTCGCGTCGTCGTGGAGCCTGCCGCTGATGCTGCGCCTGCCGGCCATTGGCATGAGCACGCCGGGTGCGGAGCTTCATGGATTGGCGCATCTCGCCGATCTGGTACGCCACTCGATCCTGCCCGTGACGCTGCTCGCCGCGATCGGGGCCGGCGGCGTTGCGCGATACGTCCGCACGGGTGCGCTCGACGCGAGCGGCGCCGACTGGATGCGTACCGCGCGCGCGAAGGGCGCGTCGGAAACGCGCGTCGTGACCCGCCACCTCCTGGCCAACCTGCGCGCGCCGCTGCTCACGCTCTTCGCGCTCGCGCTCCCGGGCACGGTGGCTGGCTCGGTGTTCATCGAGACGATCTTCGCATGGCCTGGCATGGGGCGGCTGATGGTAACGTCGATCCTCGCTCGCGACTATCCGGTAGTCATGGGATGTGCGGCGACGTTCGCGGCCCTGGTCATCGTCGCCAACCTCGCGGCGGAAGCACTCCTTCCGTGGGCCGACCCTCGGGTACGCGGATGACGACACGCAGCCGAGCGGAGATGTTCGCGCTGGCGACGGTGGTGGTGCTCGGCATCGCCGTGGTGGTCGTGCCCGCGCTCGCGACACAGGATCCGCTGCGCATCGAGGACGTCATCGCACGTCGCCTCGTGCCGCCGCTCACCACGGACCAGCAGGGGACATGGCACCTCCTGGGCACCGACCGGTTTGGCCGAGACCTGTTCGTGCGCATGATGCTCGCCGGGCGACTGTCGATGCTCGTGGGCGTGATCGGCTCTCTCTCGGCCGGCGCGCTCGGTACACTGCTCGGTGCGCTCGCCGGGTGGTTCGGGGGGATCATCGATCGCGCGATCACGAGTGCGGCGGATGTGCTGCTCGCCCTTCCGCGCCTGGTGCTGTTGCTGGTTGGCGTGGCGCTCTGGCAGCCGGGGCTCGAGACGATCCTCGTGGTGCTCGTGGCGACCGGCTGGATGGGGATCGCGCGGCTCGTGCGGATCGAGGTGATCTCGATTCGGGAGCGACCATACGTGCCTGCCTCGGTTGCGCTGGGCGCGAGGCCAATGCGCGTGCTGTTCCGGCACATCCTGCCGAATGCGATCGGGCCGGCGGTCGTGGCGACGACGCTTGGGGTGGGGAATGCGATCCTGCTCGAGAGCGGCTTGTCGTTTCTCGGGCTCGGCATTCAGCCGCCGGCGCCGAGTTGGGGGAACATGATTGCCGGTGGGCGGGACTTATTGGTCGTCGCGCCGTGGGTGTCGCTGGCTCCCGGTCTCGCGCTCGTGGTTACGGTGCTTGCGACGACCGTTCTCGGCGACAAGCTTCGGGATCGGTTGGCTGGCTCGGCTTGAGCCGGGGAGGCCCAGACCGCGGAACGCTGATGACGCTGAAACAGCGTACGCAGGCGGCGCGGTAACTGCGTCGAACGTGACACGGCGGTCGGGAATCCAGCGGTTCACCGCCTATTCACCTGATTCACAACTTCTTTCGCGTTCCCTGTTCTTGACTGCAAACGCTGTTGCTGCGACGTCTGCGTACGCTGTTCCTGCGTCCGCAGCGTTCCGTTGTCCGGGCTTCGTTCATGGGCGAACGAGAATCGTCACGATCGCGTGCGGCGCAGCATCGAACAGCACCGAACGCTCGCGCACGTCGGCTGCGCCAGTCGGCGTCTCGTCCAGGCGCGCCTCGACCGCCTCGGCCACCTCGCGACCAAGGCGCCACTCGCCACGAACGATCGCGTCGCGGCGATTCACGCAGCGCAGCACAGTCCAGCCCGCGCGACGCGCCGGCATCGCGGCGCTGAACGCGAGACCGTCGCCGACGAGTTCCAGGCCGCCCGCGAGACGCGGCGGGAGCAGGTTCGAGCGCAGCGTCTCACCGACGATCGGAACCAGTTCATCCTCGGCGAGGCGCTCGATGTCGTCGCGAACGTCGGGTGTGTCGCCGCCGACGAGGCGCAGTGCGAAGCGCGCGACATACGGACCGATACACTGCGCCTCGGGCGTCGGCGCGGGCCAACCGGCGTGCCCAGGACGTTCGGGGAGGTCCGTGCGCGAGAGTTCGCCTACGGCCCGCACAAGCGTTACGGCGACCGAGCCATCGCCGGCGCTCTCGTACTCGGCGAGACCATCCGATACGAGCACCGCGCCCGCGTTCGCCGAGAAGCGCGCGACCCACCGGTGCAGCGGTGCGGTGCGGATGACATGCTCCATCGCCTCGTCTTCCGGACGCACCGTAAGCGGTGTGCGCGCGACGGAATGAAACGCTGCGTCTGCGACGGTGGTTGCGCCCGCGAGCCCGGTCGCGACCCGAAGCCGCAAGCGATGATCGCGCTCACGATTCTCGCCAGTCACGACGAAGCGCAGCGCGCGCGCGTCGGCGTCGAGCTGGAGCGCAACGCGGCACGTGCCGCCGCCGCGACGCCCGCCGACGCGATAGTCGATGGCAATCTCCCCGCGGATCGGACCGCGATGCACTCGCGTCACGCGGAGCACCTGAGGGGGAGCGAGCGTCCCGCGGATCGCCGGCGTGTACAGGTCGCCGACGTCCTGCGCACGCTCGAGCGTGATGAC
>JBKJMP010000584.1:0-3431 GCA_046596395.1 Gemmatimonadaceae bacterium | reverse complement strand
CGGCGGAGTGCGCCGAACGACGTCTCGAGACGCCCGATCATGGCGTTCAGCGTCGCACCCAGTCGCGACAGCTCCTCATTGCCGAGATCGGATGGCAATCGCCGGTGCAGCGACCGGCCGTCGGTGATGGCCTCGACCTCGTTGATGAGCCGCTCGATCGGTTCCGCCGCGCGTCCGGCGATGGCGTAGGACACGCCGATGGACGCGAGGATGATGATCGGCAGCACGAGCAGCATCGTGCCGACGAGGACATTCGGCGTGAGCTCGATGGCGGTGGTGGGGACGCCGGAGACGATGCGCGTGATGTTGGGCTCGAGCGCCGTGTCACCGCGGGCCGTCATCAGCAAACCGCCGCCGAAGTACGGGTCGGTGATCTGGACGAGTGCCGCCTCGCCGTTCGGCGCCAGCGTGACCGCGACGGAATCGAATGCGAGCTTGTCCTCCTCCGGCAGCTCGCGAATGCCTCTCGAACTATAGATGGGCTTGTCGTCGCGTCCGATGACGATGTAGTAGCCCGGCACCCCCTCGAGCAGGTCACGGAGGTCGACGCTGGCAAAGACGCACTCCTGGGGCTTCTCCCCGCATTCTCGCACTTCCGTCAGTGGCTTGCCCGTTCGCGCTTCCTGACGCAGCCGGGCCCGCGTGCGGTCGGCCTGTTCCACCGCGCCCTGTGCGAGCTGCCGCAACTGGAGCGCGCGCGAGTTGTGCGCGTAGAACAGCGCCCCGGCAAAGACGATCACGTTGCCGACGAGCGCGAATCCGTAGGCGACCGTGAGCGTCGCTCGCAGCGTGGCCACGGGACCCGCTACTCCTTCAGGACGTAACCGACACCGCGCACCGTGGTGATGAGCTTCCGCGCGTGCGGCGCGTCGATCTTCTTGCGCAGGTGGTTGATCACCACGTCCACGATGTTGGTGCCGGGATCGAAGTGATATCCCCACGCATACTCGGTGATGAGGGTACGGCTCATCACGCGCCCGGCATGTCGCGCCAGGTACTCCAGCACGGTGTACTCCTTCGGCGTGAGCTCGATCGCCTCACCGGCGCGCGTGACTTGCCGGGTGGCTTGGTCGATCGCGAGATCACCCACGTGCATCACTGGCGACGCGAGGGAGCGCGGGCGGCGCGACAGTGCCTCCACCCGGGCGAGGAGCTCCTCGAACGCGAACGGCTTGGTGACGTAGTCGTCAGCGCCGGCACGCAGCGTGGCCACCTTGGCGTCCACCGCATCCTGTGCGGTGAGCACGAGCACAGGGCGCTCGAACCCTTTCGCGCGAAGCGACTGCAGCACGTCGAGCCCGTTCTTGCCCGGCAGGCGCATGTCGAGCACCACGAGGTCGTACGCCTCTGAACTCGCGCGGCGCTCCCCCTCCTCGCCGTCAGTGCAGAGGTCAACCGCCCATCGATGTTCCTCGAGTCCGCGCTTCACGTACTGCCCGACGGTCGGGTCGTCCTCGATCACGAGGATGCGCACCTACTCCACTCCGCCGGGACGCTGGAAGCCGTACTCGCGGATCTTGCGGTAGAGGGTCTTCGAACTGATGCCGAGCGCGGTGGCCGCGCGACCCTGATGCCAGTTGGTGTTGTGCAGGACCGACTCGATGTGCCGGCGCTCGAGCTCCGCGAGCGACACCGCCGGCTGGGCCGGCGCTGCCGCGCCCTGCCCCGGCAGCTGGAGCGGCAGGTCCACCGCGCGGATCTGCGGGCCGTGCGCGAGCAGCACCACGCGCTCGATCACGTTCTTGAGCTCGCGCACATTGCCTGGCCAGGGGTAGCGCACCAGGACGTCGAGCGCCTCGACGGTGAGCGTGGGCGGCTGCGCCTTGCCGTACTGCCGCAGGAACTGCCGGGCGATGAGCGGGATGTCCACCGCACGCTCGCGGAGCGGTGGCAGCTTGATCTCGATCGTGTTGATGCGATAGAGCAGGTCATCGCGGAACAGCCCTTCCGTCGCCCGCTGCGCCATGTCACGGTTGGACGCCGCGAGGATGCGCACGTCCACCTCGACCTTCTGTGTACCGCCCACTCGATAGAAGCTCCGCTGGTCCAGCGCGCGCAGCAGCTTGCTCTGGAGCTTGAGCGAGAGCTCGCTGATCTCGTCGAGAAAGAGGGTGCCCCCCGCCGCGAGCTCCATGAGACCGAGCTTCCGCTCGTCGGCGCCGGCGAAGGCACCTCGCTCGTGCCCGAACAGCTCGCTCTCGAGGGACGCCTCGCTCAACGACGCGCAGCTCACATCGACGAATGGTCCGGTGCGCTCGCTCAACCGGTGGAGCATGTGCGCGACGAGCTCCTTGCCCGTGCCCGACTCGCCGGTGATGAGGACGGCGCTGTCGCTCGGCGCCACGCGCGCGACGACGTCGAGCACCGCCTGGAGCGGGGCGTACTGCGTGGCGATCTCGGTCGCGCCGCCGGCACGCTCGAGCTGCGACATCAACAGCACGTTCTCACGCGCGAGTCGGCGCTTCTCCCACGCGCGACGCACGAGCACGTCGATCTCGGCCATCCGGTACGGCTTGGCCATGTAGTCGTACGCGCCGAGCTTCATCGCGCTGATGGCCGTCTCGATGGTGCCGTTGCCGGTGATGATGATGACCTCCGGCGGATCGGCGTCGGCGCGCACCTGCTTCAGCACCTCGAGCCCGTCGAGCTCGGGCATCACGATGTCGAGCAGCGCGACGTCGTAGGCCTCCGCTCGGAGTGCCTCGAGCGCCGCGCGGCCATCCACGACGGTGTGCACGGCATAGCCGCGGCCGCCGAGGAAATTGGAGAGGATCTGGCCGAGGTGCACCTCGTCCTCCGCCACCAGCACCTTGATCTTCGATTCGCTCACGTTACGTCCTCGGTCTCGTCGGCTCGCGGCAGGATGATGCGGAAAACACTTCCCTCTCCCGGAGCGCTATCGACCTCGATGCGTCCGTTGTGCTCCGCCACGATCGCGTAGCAGATGGATAGACCGAGTCCGGTGCCGCGACCCGGTGGCTTGGTGGTGAAGAAGGGCTCGAAGATCTTCGGCAGGTCGGCGCGGCGAATGCCCTCGCCCTGGTCCACGATCTCGGCAACGACGGACTGCACGTCGTCCCCCCACCGCGTGCGGAGGGTGACGGTGCCGCGGTCCTGCATCGCGTCCATCGCATTGATGAGCAACGACATGAACACCTGCATGAGCTGCTCGGCGTTCGCGCGGACGACAGCGCTGATGGTGCGGTCGAGGTCGACGTTGACCGAGAGCTTCTTGAAGCGGGTGTGGTGCTTCAACACGAACAGCGTCCGCTCGATGGCGTCGTTGACGTTCACGAGGATTTTGTCGCCAGCCTTGGGGCGGCTGAAGTCGAGCAACGAGTCGACGATGCCCTTGCAGCGCTGCACCTCGCTCTGGATCAGGCGAAGGCCGTCCAGGATTTCCGCTGGCGCGTCCTCGTGTGACAGCTCGA
>JBKJMP010000549.1:0-4344 GCA_046596395.1 Gemmatimonadaceae bacterium | reverse complement strand
TTCAGCGAGTTTCTTCAACACGCAGCGGATGGTGCGGCAATACGTGCACAACTCGTATTTCCCCGATCGCTTACCGGCCGACTTGTAACGGCATTGCTGTGGCGTGGGTGATTGCGGCGGCATCCCCCCACGGAGCGATCCCTCAAATCAGGTAGATCAGTTCGATCGTGGTCAACCGCGCGTGCCGCCCGATCCGCCACCCGAGCCCTGCGAGGAGCCAGTGCCGCCAGAGCCCTTCGCGCCCGTCGAGCCGTAGCCGCCGCTTTTCTTCCCCTTGGCGCTGTCGGTCTTGCCCTGGTCGGTACCCGACTGGCCCTTGCCGCCGTGCCCGCCCGGCATGCCGTTCTTCTCACCGCCCTTCTTCTTGCCCGCTGCTTTCTTGCTCGCCATGAGTGCGTTCCTTGAGTCGTGTGTGCGCCCACAATTCGCATAAGGGGTGCCAGTAGGTGTCATCCCGAGCGAGCGAAGCGAGTCGATCGTCTGCACCACGACAGGCGGAACGTCCAGATGGTGATTTCAACCGGTGATCACAACACCGAAGCGCGGTGCTGCTCCTTCGTCGGAGGCAAGAGTCAGCGCGGCCGCGTAACGCCGCCGGAATGCCGAGCGCGGCCACCGCGCGAACGAGGTCGGCCATCGCGCTGGCCGATGGCTATGGCGCGCGGCGGAGTGCCTGGACGAAGGAGATGGCGGGGAGTACCGCGGCAAGGGCGGCTGGTGCGACGAGGGAAGTGATCGCGAATGCGCGAAGCGTCCGGCGACGGTGGGAGGGCACAATAGTCACGAAGTACGGGAGCCGGACGCCGGCGCCGATCGCGCGAGCCACTCGAGCAGCTGCGGTGCGTACGACGACACGGCGCGGGGCTGCAGCATGTTCGCGTGCGCGTCGAAGTCCCTCGTGAACGATTCGACGTCGTGCACGACGACGGTCTCCAGGGCGCCGACGGCGTAGCGCCGCCAGGCCCGATGCTGAGGCGCCTGCGATGGCGTGATGAAGAGTGTGGGAATCCGCGTCCGCCCGGACGGAAGCTTCTTGTTCGACAGGCGATTGCCGATGAGCACGAGGAGGTAGAGCAGCGCCGTCTGCGCGTTGACGCCCGGAAAGAGGAAGCGCTCCCGCATGAGGGGGTCCACCCTGGGGTGCGCCGCCTCATACAGCTGGGCGAATCCCTCGGCGACGGACAGCGCCGGATCGATGCCATGGTCCTTGCCGAGCACGAAATCCGCCATCGGACCAATCGGCAGCTGGTCGTAGTCCGCATCGACATTCAGCAACGAGATGAGGAGCCGCCACCCCACGTCGTTCGGTGACACGAGCGCGCGGAGACCGGGCACGGCCGAGAGCCGGTTGGCCCCACGGGCGTTCCGCCACGCGATGCCGACGACTCGATCTCGCAGCCACCCGACGCTCGGCCGGCGAATGATCGCGTCGATCAGCACCAGGCCCCTGGGGGGACGTCCGGCGGCCTCCAGGCGAACGGCGACCTCGAACGCGAGGAGCCCGCCGAGGCACCACCCGCCGAGGACCGGCGGCGTCTCCGGCTGGCGCAGCAACAGCTCGGTGTAATGCCGTGCGAGCTCCGCCACGCTCTGCGGAACGAACTTGCCGGCGTCCAGCCGCCAATCGCGGAGGACGTGGAATCCCCGCGATTCCGGCAAGGCCTTGGCCAGGTGCATGTACGCCCACTCGTGACCCATCGAGCTGGCGAAGAACAGGATGTCGTTCGAGGGTGTGGACGACAATTGCAGGAAACGACTCACCGGTGGTGAGTCGTTCACGTCGGGTGCGAGCTGTTCCGCGATGGCCAGCGCCTGCCCGTGGATCGTGGGATTGCGAATGAGCTCCGCGAGTGTCCATCGAACACCGTACGCGCTCTCGACCTCGGCGAGGAACGACACGGCGGTGATCGAGTCGGCGCCCAGGTCGAGGAACACGTTCGCGTCCGGCATCACCGAGCTCACGCCAAGCAGGCGGCTCCACGCATCGCACAGCTGCGTCGCCTCCACGGTGCGCTTGCCGGACAGCATCGCTTGCCCTTCATCAGTATCCTGGTCCGCGATCACGCGGAGACGCGCGTAGTCGAGCTTTCCTGACGGTGTCACCGGGTAGTCGTCGATCGGGATGACGCGGAATGCGGTCTGCGGAAGCCTGGTGATCGCACCGAGACGAAACGCCAGGTCGCCCTGTGCCACAGAGCCCCGCAGAACGAAGACACTGATGCGCGAGTCATCTCCGACCACTGCAGCCTGCTGCGCCATGTCATCCGCAATGACCTGTTCCAGGTGATCGAGCGAGATGCGAAGCCCGAACGGCTTGACGATCCGCCGGCTCCGCCCCACGATCCGGAAGGAGCCGCTCGCATCCCGGGCTGCGATGTCACCGGTCCGCAGTCGTCCGCCGCACACGTCGCCGAGTGAGAGGCAGCCGAGTCCCTCGGCGTAGCCCATCATGACGTTAGGGCCCTGATACAACAGCTCACCCTCGCCGGACACCGGATCCGGATCGACGAGCGACAGGTGACCACCAGCGAGCGGTTCGCCGATCGTGCCGAGCT
Organism: Gemmatimonadaceae bacterium; assembly: GCA_046596395.1. Classification (GTDB taxonomy): domain Bacteria; phylum Gemmatimonadota; class Gemmatimonadetes; order Gemmatimonadales; family Gemmatimonadaceae; genus AG11. The sequence goes on along the minus strand of JBKJMP010000549.1, from coordinate 1,789 downwards.
GGCCAGCGAGGCGGCCTGGTGGGACGACGGAAATCCGCGCCGTCGCTTCGGTCTGTCCGTACATCACGACCAGCCGAGCGCCCGACGACTCCGCGCGCTCCAGGTGAAATCGCCGGGCGGCCGCCGACATGGCACCGCCGGCCTGCGTGTACGTGCGGATGGACGGCTGGGGATCAGCCCAGTAATCGATGTCGCGGAGCAGGTCGTAGTGAAAGGGAACGCCGGCGAACGAGGTGCAGTCGTGCGCGGAGACGAGGCCCCAGAACGCTGGGTCCTTGACGCCGTCGTTCGTGCAGACGAGCGACGCACCGGCACACAGGTGCGAGTTGACGACCGACAGCCCGTACGCGGACGACATGGTGAGCGACGTGACCGCGCACTCGCGGTCGTCGATCGCCAGTGCGTGGCAGATGGCCTCGGCGTTCGACTGAATCGCCGTATAGGACAGGCGCACCAGCTTGGGGCTGCCCGTAGTGCCGGACGTGGACAGCAGCAGCGCCAGGTCGGGGTGCACGACGGGGAGCGTACGAACCTGCGCCACGAAGACCGCCGCGGCTGCACCATCCGCACGCGCGAACCCGCCGGCCGGAATCCACGCCTCTCCTGCCGACCAGACCGCTCCGGGGCCGTAGCGTTGCACCAACGCGTTCTTGCTCGCGGCCGGCAGGCGATGGTCCGCGAGACAGACGACATGTCCCGCGCGGAGGAAACCGAGATACGCGCTGATGCTGTTTACCGAGCTGTCCACGAACAGGAACGCCAGCGATCGCGGGGGGAGACCGGCCGCGGTGACCAGTGCATCACCACGCTGCCGCACCTCCGCATGGCTGTACGACCGCCCGCGATCCCACACGGTGCCGCCGGTGGGAGCATCGGACCAGAATCCGTCGGGCGGACGCGCTACCAGGTCTTGCACCGTCACGCCATCGCCACATACAGCAGGCGGTCTCCGACGTATGGCTGCCGGCCGTGCGCGACCGACCGGTTGTCGATGAAGAGGACGTCGCCCGGATGCCAGGGGAAGGTGCTGGCCCCGTCCCACATCAGCTGCCGTACCTCGTTGATCAGCTCGTCCGGGATCGGGTCTCCGTTCTCGAAGAATGCGTGGGTCGGCAGGTTGCGCTCCCCGAGCATCCCCTGCAGCGCGCGGCCGAGGTCCCCGAGATTCGAGATGTGCCAGAGGTTCGCCTGGTTGAACCACACCAACTCGCCCGTGTCCGGGTGGGGCGCGATGGCGGGCATGACACGCCGGATGCGGAGGGCACCGCGCTCCGCCCATTCGAAGTCGGTCCCGGTGCTCGTGAGGTACGCCTCTGCGGTCGCCTTGTCCTCGGTCTCGTAGTGCTGTTGCCATGACTTTCCCATCCCTCGCGTCCCGGGCATCGTCTTCACGTAGAGGATGCCGCGGCCCTCGAAGGCACTGCGGATCCGCGTCGGCAGCGTGGCGAGAAAGCGTCGGCCGTCCAGCAGCGGGGTCGCGCCACCGGATGTCGCAGCGACCTTGCATCCGAAGAACAGCCACCGGGGCGGTTCGGGCGCATAGGACAGCTCGTGGTGCAGGGTGATCGGCTGGTCGGCGGGATGATGGGTGGAGTTGTAGACCTGGGGCGCGAGCTCGTCACGCCGCGACTGGCCCTCAACGTAGTTGCGCAACGAGGGAGCAAACTCGCGAGCGATCAGCCCGAACGATTCCGGGGCATCGAGCACCGGCAGTCCCCGGACGAGCAGGGCGCCGTCGCGCACGAGGTCACGCCGCAGGGTGTCGCGCTGCTCCCCGAGCCACGCGATG
>JBKJMP010000458.1:0-17441 GCA_046596395.1 Gemmatimonadaceae bacterium | reverse complement strand
AAGGTCGTCGTCCTCGAGCGGCGGCACCTCGTCGGCGGTGCGGCGGTGACGGAGGAGATCAACCCAGGCTTCAAGTACTCGGTGTTCTCCTACGTCGTCTCGCTGCTGCGCCCCGAGATCATTCGCGACCTCGACCTGCCACGACACGGCCTCGAGATCCTTCCACTCGAGAGCACCGTCACACCGACGCTCGACGGGGACTACATCGCCTCGTGGGCCGACCACGACCTCACTCGCCGGGAGATCCTTCGCCACTCGTCGCGCGACGCCGACGCGTACGATGAGTACGGCCGGATGATGCACCACATGGCGATGGCCGTGAAGCCGATCCTCGCCATGGTGCCGCCCGACCCCACGTCACTCGCGCCGAGCGACCTCAAGGGCATGCTGAAGTTCGCGGGCATCTTTCGGTCGCTGCCCACGCGGCAGTTCCACGCGCTCTACAAGCTCATGACGATGAGCGCCGGCGACTATCTCGACGAGTGGTTCGAGACGGACGTCCTCAAGGCGACGAAGTCCGCGAGCGGCATCATCGGCACGTTCATGGGTCCGCGCACGCCAGGCTCCGCCTACGTGTTGTTGCATCACTATATGGGCGAGATCGACGGCGCCTTCCGCGCGTGGGGCTTCGCCAAGGGTGGGACCGGCGCGATCAGCGAGTCCATCGCCAGCGCCGCGCGCGAGCATGGCGCCGACATCCGGCTCAACGCCGCGGTGGCGAAGGTGCTCGTGAAGGGGGGCCGAGTCACTGGCGTCGCACTCGACGGGGGCGACGAGTATCACGCGCCGGTGGTCGTCACGTCGCTCGACCCCAAGCGCAGCTTCCTCCAGCTCATCGAGGAGAAGGAGCTGCCCGCGACGTTCGTGGATGACGTGCGCAAGTTCAAGATCCGCGGATCGTCGGGGAAGGTGAACCTCTCGCTGAGCGAGCTGCCCGATCTCACCTGCATGCCGGGCGTCGGCCCGCATCATCGCGGGGCGATCTCCATCAGCCCGTCGATGGAGTACGTGGAGACTGCCTACGACGACGCGAAGTATGGCAATTTCTCGCGGCGGCCCTACATGGACATCATCATCCCCTCGATGATCGATCCGGGGATGGCGCCGCCGAACAAGCACGTGATGTCGATCTTCGTGCAGTACGCACCATCGAACATCACGGGCGGGTGGAACGACGAGAAGCGAGAGGCCTTCGGCGACGCAGTCGTCGATGCCGTCACCCGCGTGGCGCCGAACTTCCGCGCGTCGATCCTCCACCGGCAGGTGCTCACCCCCGCCGACATCGAGTCCATCACCGGACTCACCGATGGCAACATCTTCCAGGGAGAGCTCGCACTGCACCAGCTCTTCTTCCTGCGCCCCGCGCCAGGCTGGGCGAAGTTTCGCACGCCGCTCGCCGGCCTCTACCAGTGCGGCTCCGCCACGCATCCGGGCGGTGGCATCATGGGTGCCGGTGGCCGGCTCGCCGCCCTCGAGATTCTCAAGGACCTGTCATGAGCGCGCGACATGACGTCGTCGTCATCGGCGCGGGCATCAACGGCCTCGCCACCGCCGCGTACCTCGCACGTGGCGGAAAGAAGGTGCTCGTGCTCGAGCAGCGCGCGATCATCGGCGGACTCTGCGCCACGGAGGACATTCATCCCGGTTTCCGCGCCAACACCTGCATCGACGATCCGGGCTGGGTTCCACCGGTGGTCCTGAAGGAGCTCGGGCTCGCGACGCAGGGCTTCACGCCGACGCTCGCGCCCGTCTCGCTCACGATTCCCATCGCGGGCAGCATGCCGCTCGTGATCACGCCGGACATGGCGGCGACGTCGAGCGCCATCCGGCCGCACTCGGCACGCGACGCGGCGAAGTGGCCGGAGTTCTGTGTATTCGTCGGTCGGCTCGCGGGATTCGTCGAGGCGCTCTACGGCATGCGCGCGCCAGCCGTCGAGAGCAATGCACCCGCCGACCTCATCGCACTCCTCGGCCTCGGCCGACGGCTGCGCGGACTCGGGCGACGCGGAATGATCGACCTCATTCGGACCATCCCGATGCCGATCGCCGACGTGCTCGACGAGTGGTTCGAAAACGAGGCGCTCAAGGGCGCGCTGTCCACTATCGGCGTGCTCAACGTGCAGCACGGCCCGCAGTCGGGGGGCACCGCACTCGTGTTCCTCCACAATCATGTCGGCCTGCCGGTCGGTGCTGTCGGCGGACGCCGACTCGTGCGCGGCGGCGTGGGCGCGCTCGCCAGTTCGCTCGCGGCCGTTGCGCGCGCCGCCGGTGCGGAGGTTCGGACGGCGGTCGAGGTGTCACGCGTGCGCGTCCGCGACGAGCGAGTCGTAGGCGTGCTACTCGGGTCGGGCGAGGAAGTCGATGCTCCCGTCGTGGTGTCGAGCACCGATCCGCGCCGCACCTTCACGTCGCTCGTGGACGCCGGCGATTTCGATCCTGAGTTCCTGCACGCGGTGGACTGCGTGCGCATGCGCGGACCGCAGGCGCGCGTGCACCTCGCACTCGCTGGACTCCCACGGTTCGCCGCCGGCACGGCCGCGTGGGCCGATGCCGCGACGCGCGGTGCAATCATCCTCGCGCCGACGATGTCGTACGTCGAACAAGCGTACGACGCAGCCAAGCATGGACGCATCGCAGAGCGGCCGTGGCTGCGCGCGGTGATGCCAACGCTGGATGATCCATCGCTTGCGCCCGCTGGTAAGCATGTCCTGTCGGTGCAGGTGCAGTCCGTTGCCTACAACCTTCGCGATGGCTGGACCAGCGAGCTGCGCAGCGCACTCGGCGACACGGTCGTGCGCATGCTGCGCGAGCACGCGCCGGGTATCGCGGAGTCGGTGCTGCGAGTGGAGGTCCTCACGCCCGCCGACGTCGAGTCACGCTTCGGTGTCACCGAGGGTAGCCTTCTTCACGGCGAGCTCACGCTCGACCAGTTCCTGTTTGCGCGGCCGGTCGCGTCGGCATCCCGCTATCGCGCCCCAGTCGATGGCCTGTGGATGTGCGGGAGTGGAACGCACCCTGGTGCGGGCACGGCGGGCGCGTCCGCGCGTCTCGCGGCCCGGGAGATTCTCGGATGACGACATCACCGTTCAGGCGTACTGCCTCGACCTTCGTGCCTGGCGCGCGCACCCTGCCGGGAGAGTACTACAACGCACCAGCGATCCTGTCCGAGGAGACCGAGCGTCTCTTCGGGGAGCGCTGGCTGTGGGCGGGGCGAGCGTCGCGCGTGTCGCAGCCCGGCGACTACTTCCTGTACGAGCAGTTCGGCGAGAGCGTCATCATCCTGCGCGACAAGGCTGGCGTGCTCCGCGCGTTCTACAACGTGTGCCGTCACCGCGGCACGCGCATGTGCACGCAGGCACAAGGCAAGCTCTCGGGTTCGATCCAGTGCCCGTACCACGCATGGACGTACGCCACCGACGGACGTCTGATCGGCGCGCCGCACATGCAGGACACCGAGGGGTTCGACAAGGCCGACTATCCGCTGCATCCGGCGCCGGTCCGCGAGTGGGAGGGCTTCATCTTCATCTCGCTGTCGTCGAACCCATCCTCGTTCGACGACGCATTCGCGCCCGTGAGCAACCGGTTGTCGCGATTCAATCTCGGCCAGCTCGTGAGCATCGCCACGCGCGAGTACGACGTGCGCGCGAACTGGAAGCTCATCATGCAGAACTACAACGAGTGCCTGCACTGCCCCACGATTCACCCTGAGCTGTCGCGCGTGCTGCCGTACCAGAGTGGCGCGAACGACCTGCACGAGGGCGAGCAGCTCGGCGGGTACATGGAGATTACTGCCGGCAACGAGAGTGCAACGATGGATGGCCGAGCGTGCGGCGTTCCGCTCGGCGACCTCTCGGCCGACGACATGCGCCGCGCGTACTACTACACGTTCTTCCCGAACATGATGTTGAGCGTGCATCCCGACTACGTGAACTACTACAGCGTGTGGCCGGTGGATGCGCAGCGGTCGATCGTCGTGACGGAATGGCTCCAGCATCCCGATTCCGTGAGTGCCCCGGAGTTTTCGCCACAAGGCGCCATCGACTTCTGGGACACGGTGAACCGTCAGGATTGGCACATCTGCGAACTGAGCCAGCTCGGCGTGGCGTCTCGCGCATACCAACCCGGACCCTTCTCGCCGCTCGAGTCGATTCCCGCCGCGTGGGATCGTGCGTATCTCGCGGCGATGGGGCGGTAGCGTCGCGTGCCGAAGGCGAAGCCGACGACGGCGCCTTATCCCGGCACGCAGGCGATACAGCGCGCGTTCGTGGTGCTGAAGGCGTTCGACGCCGATCATCCCCACTGGTCAGTAAGCGATCTCGCGCGGCACGTGGGCCTTCACAAGACGACGACGTTCCGACTGCTCGGCGCACTCGCGCACGAGGGGATGCTCGAGCGCGATGAGGCGTCGGGCTCGTATCGGCTCGGCCCCGAGCTCATCGCGCTCGGCACCCAGGCGCTACGATCGACGGACCTCTACATGGCGTCGCATGCGGAGCTGGAGGCTGTCGCGCGCGATACCGGCGAGACCGCCACGATCGAGATCCTCGTTGGCGACGAGACCGTGGTGCTCGACGAGGTGCACGGGAAGTATCTCGTGGGCGGCCGGCCGGATTTCGGGCTGCGTTTTCCAGCGCATGCGACCTCGACGGGAAAGCTGCTGCTCGCGGCGGCGCGCCATGGCCCCACGAACGGATCCGCTGCGGTGCGCAAGCTGCCGCGCCTTGCGAGGCTGACGCCGAAGACGATCACCGATGTGAAGAAGCTCGATCGCGAGCTGGCGAGGGTGTGGGCGCAGGGTTTCGCCATCGCGAGCGAGGAGATCGAGCTGGGCTTTTCGGCACTCGGTGCGCCGATTCGGGACTACTCCGGCAAGACTGTCGCGGCGATCAGCGTCGGCGGTGCGACTGCACGGTTCACCAGGCCGAGAGTCGCTGAGCTGACGAAGCGGGTGTGCGATGCGGCCAATCGGGTCTCGCGCCGATTGGGTGCGCGGGGCACGTAGCGGAAGGTGCCGGGCGGACCGTCGAGTGCGGGCGCGGTTGTTGGATGATCGTCGCGGAGCACTCCGTCACCTCGCTAGCGTGATGACTGGCCTGCACCCTGAAGCTTCCTGACGAGCGCCGGCAGGTTCTGGATCACCACGATGCGGCCGGTGGTGCCTCGCCGCACCATGACAAAGCTCTGGCCGTCGGGCGAGACGTCGTAGTTCGAGTGCGGCTCCGCGTTGTCGTAGTCGTCCGCCTGAAAGAGGGCCTTTCGCGAGAGCACCGCCAACTCCGGCGCGGTTGCCAGCGTCGCGACCGTCATCACGGTATGCCCTCCTGACGACGCGCGATAGAACAGTTCACGACCATCGCGCGACCACATCGCCTCCGAGCCTCCCGACAGGGACACCTGCACCTGGTCCGCGTTGGCCGTCATCGCCCGCACGTAAACTTCGTTTGCACCAGATCGGTCGGACGTGAAGGCAATCCACGCACCGTCGGGAGACACGTCCGCCCACGCTTCAACGGCGGAGGTTGCAACGAGCGGCTTCATCGTGCCTGTGGAATCGATGATGACGATATCGCCGCCAGAGCCTGGCTGCAGTTCCGAGGCGATCGCCAAGATGGATTTTCCATCTGGCAGCCACTGGCCGGGCCAACTCAGTTTGTCCGACGCGATCAGGAGTTCGGTGCTGCCACTCCCCGGGCGCGTTCGGTAGATCCCGTACTTTCCGCTTCGGGAGGATGCGTAAAGAATCCATCTGCCGTCGGGCGACCAGTTCGGGTCATGGCCGTCACGGTCGGACGTGACCCGAGTGAACGCGCCGTCGGATCGGGTCATCTTCCAGACATCGCGTCCGTCGAGTGTCACATAATCCACAAGGATCGATGTGCCATCGCGCGAGAAGCGAGGCTGGTGGAAGCTGCGCCGTTCGCCTGTTAGTGGGCGCGCGTTTCCCGACCGATCCACGAGCATCAGTTCACGCGGCTGCGCTGGGACGTACGCGATCGTCCCGTTCGACGCGACAGCGAATTGCGCGATGCCCGAGCCGCTGAGGGCGACGTCGTCCGCGAGCTGCACCGCCACTCCCGTCGCCTCGAGCGTCTTCATGTCGAACGGCATGGCGCTGAGCCTTCCGTCGTCCCGGACGAGAACGAGGTAACCGGAAAAATACCGGGCCTCCGCGATTGGGAAGTCGAGCACGCGCGTGAGCGTACCCGAGCGTAGGTCCATCACGGAAAGGATTCCGTCGTTCTGCTGGATTTCCTTCACCAGTGCCCTCTTCCCGTCAGGCAGCACCTGCAGGATGGCCATCGGCCGTGCCAGGGTGTCGCCGGTGAATCTCCTCTCGGCCTTCCCATCGGGCGAGACGTACAACAGCCCGCCCACGGTCGTCGATATCCACTTCGAACCGTCGGGCGCGAAAGCAAGGAATGGCGACGAGGGGGCGCCATCGACCACGATGGGAGCGCCCCCATTGAGGTTGATCCGAGACAGGCGACCCTGGCCCGCGTCGCCGAAGTACAGCTCCCGACCGTCGGGCGACAGGTGGAGGTCGACGACGTTCTGCGCTCCCTTGATCGGCACGGACTCGAGTCCGTCCATGTCATGCAGCATGCTGATCGACCCGCCGGCAGCACTGCTCGAGTAGTACACGATCCGCGACCCATCCGCCGACATGTCGAGCAGTCGCGCGCCGCCCGGGAAGCTCGTCCCGCCGGGCACCACGATCGACAGGCGTGACGGCGGCGCCCCCATTGCCTCAGGCGCCGGCCGCGTCCAGCCCCACAGCGCGAGCACCGACGCGACGACTGCCACGCCGATCGCCGCGGCGGTTTGCCTCCGGCTTCCAGGAATGCGACCGACCCGTGGAACTGCCGCCCTCCCGTCGGTCGTGGACAGGGCATTTGCGAATGCCTGCGCCGAGCTCCATCGGTCTGCAGGCAGCTTCTCCAGTGCGCGATGCACGGCCTCCGCCACCGTGGGCGACACGCTCTTCCGCAAGTCGCTGAGCGCCGGCGGACTCTCCGTCATCACCTTCGCGATGATCGACTGCGCGCTCGGCCCCGTGAATGGCGGCTGTCCAGCGAGCATCTCGTACGTCACGGCACCGAGCGCGTAGATGTCGGCGCGGTGATCCACGTTGCGCTCGCCCATCGCCTGCTCGGGCGCCATGTACTGTGGCGTACCGAGGGACAGACCGGTTTGCGTCATGCGCTCGCCGCCGGCAGTCTGTACGGCCAGCGCGATGCCGAAGTCCGCAACGAGCGCGCTGTTCGCCTGGAGAAGGATGTTCTCCGGCTTGATGTCCCGGTGTACGATATGCCTGGAATGCGCGTACTCGAGCGCACTCGCGATCTCGGCAGCGATGCGAACCGCGTCGCTCACGGGCAGTTGTCGCTCCCGGTCGAGTCGCGCCCGAAGCGTCTCGCCCTCGACATATGGCATCACGTAGTACAACAGCCCCTCGACGCTCCCGCTGTCGAACAGCGGAAGAATGTGCGGATGCTGGAGTCCGGCGGTGAGCTCGATCTCCTTGAGGAAGCGTTCGGGCCCGATGACCGCCGACAGTTCCGGATGCAGCACCTTCACCGCAACGTGGCGGCGATGCCGCACGTCTTCGGCGAGGTAAACGGTAGCCATGCCGCCGCGGCCGAGCTCGCGCTCGAGTCGGTATCGGCCAGCGAGTGCGTTTACGAGTTTTTCCGGGGCGTCCATTCGCTAAGGTGTGCCCCCTCCGCTGGGTCCGATAGAGGTGGGCGGACATGGTCAATTACAGTCGCAGAACAGCCTGCCCTTTCCAGCGTGGTCCGCGCGAATAACTTCGATGAGTTTCAGACGATCGACCACCCTTTGAGGATCCTTCAATGCGCACCGGTTCCCTGCTTCTCCTCACGGCATTCGTCTCCGCCTGCGCCGTCCAGCGCGTCCCCCAGGACGAGCACACGGCGCACATGAATCCGGCCGACATGTCCGCGCCGGTGATCGAGGCGGGCATGCGCCGCGGAACGGCTGGCCTTCCGCCAAGCGCCAACAGCGCCGCCGCTCGGCTTGCTTCCACACCTCGCCATGCCGAGTGGGTGAAGGTCGCGTGGGAACCCGGCTCGCGTGATTCGCTGATGGCGTGGATCGTCTATCCGACGACGTCGAACGCGAAGACGCCGGTCGTCGTCGTGATCCATGAGATCTTCGGGTTGTCGAGCTGGGTGCGCGGCGTTGCGGACCAGGTTGCGGCGGACGGATTCATCGCGATCGCGCCCGACCTGCTCTCACGCGTGCGCGGTGGGCCGAGCTCGGTGGAGCTCACGGGCGACGCCGCGCGCGCCTTGATCGCGGGCGTCTCGATTCCGGAGCGGCTCAAGGGAATCACCGCGGTCGCCAACTATGCGATGTCGCAGCCATCGGCTGCGCCGCGCTATGCGGTGATCGGCTACTGCTGGGGTGGGACGACGTCGTGGGCAGCGGCCGTCGAGAATGCGCCACGCTTTGCCGGCGCGGTGCCGTTCTACGGTGGGTTTCCCTACAGCAACGCCACCGCACCGCATGCGGACTCGCTCGCGCGGATCCAGAAGCCCGTGATGCTGCTCAACGGCTCGAAGGACGCGCGCATCGGTGCCGCGATGCCCGCGATCGATTCGATCATGAAGGCGAAGGGGAAGAGCTACTCCGGCATGAACTACGACGGTGCGGTGCACGGCTTCCTTCGTGCGCAGGACGACCAGAAGGCAACGCGCGACATGACCGAGGAAGCGGCGAACCTCGCCGCGACGAAGGACGGATGGCCGCGCACCATCTCCTTCCTTCGCAAGGTGCTCGGCGTCAGCTGATCCGGATCACTCGAAGACACGCGCGACCGGGAATGTCAGCGCGGACGGTGTGCCTGCGGGGTGCCAGCTCATCTCATCGCGGGCCACAACGTCTTCCACTCCCGGTCGCACCACCGTGACGACCCGTCGCTCCGGGTCGATCATCCAGTACTCGGCAACCCCGGCATCCATGTAGAGGCTGCGCTTCTGGACCTGGTCGCGGCGCCGGGTGCTGCCCGACAGGACTTCCACGATGAGGATTGGCGTGGGCGCGTGGTCCCACGATGCCTCGCCGCTCGTGTCGGCCGCCCGCACCATGAGATCCGGCTCCACCTCCGAGCCCTGAAACCGCATCACGGCGCGCGGATGGTACACAAAACCCAGCCCGTGCGTCTCGACATACGGATCGAGAATTCGCGAGAGACGAGCAGCGATCGTTTCATGGGGGTCCGTCGGTGGGGGCGTCACGAACAGTTCCCCGCGCACGAGCTCGTACATGTTGCCGTCGTCGGGGAGGCTGTGCACCTCCTCGAGCGTCCACTGCTTCGTGACCGTTGCCATGTGCATGCTGAGCCTGTCCCTGGCGGACGTTGAGCGATGACCATGCGCCAAGGATGGCATCGTCACGCGGTGGGGCGGCATCGAACCATTGCCGGCCGAACCATTTCCACTGCCGAGCGTACGCTCGGCGGTCGGGCCGAGTCAAGGTGCCGCCTGTTGCTGGCGTCGATGTCCGGCAGCACTTTCTCTGCCTTCGCCCAGGCAGGCATACTCTCTACCCGATGACTGACATGTCGCTCCGCCATTTCCTTCCCGGCGTGCTCGCGCTGTACGTTGCCGCACCGCTCTCCGCCCAGGCGCCTTTTCCTGGCCGCACGTGGCTCACCGCCACCCCCGCCGCTGCCGGCGTCAACGCGCGCGTCCTCGACAGCCTCGATGCCGAGATCAAGGCGGGCCGTTACGGATACATCGATCGGATGCTGGTGATTCGTGGCGGGCGCATCGTGTTCGACGCGTCATACCCGCACGACTACGATCAGGCCTACCGTGACTCCGCAAAGGTGCGGAGTGGGCTCAATGCTCATGACCTGACGAGCCATTACAACTACTTCAGCGCATGGTGGCATCCCACTTACCGGCGCGGCGACCTCCACACGCTCCAGTCGGTGACGAAGACCGTGACGTCGGCCGTGATCGGCGTCGCCGTGACACGCGGCGACTTCCCGAGCATTGATACGCCGGTCCTCCAATTTTTCGACACCACGAAGGTCGCCAGCATCGACGAGCGCAAGCGACGGATGACCGTTCGCCACCTGCTCACCATGAGCGGTGGCTTCGACTGGAACGAGAATCTGCCGTACGTGGACAGCCGCAACACCGGGACGGCGATGGAGGGGACCTACGACTGGGTGAAGTACGTCATCGACAGGCCGATGATGCGCGAACCCGGGACTGCCTTCAATTACAGCAGCGGTGAGAGCCAACTGCTCGCCCATATCTTCCGCCGGGCCACCGGCGTGGACATCGAGGAGTACGCGGCGAAGCACCTGTTCACGCCGATCGGCATCGAACGTTGGTACTGGAAGCGCACGCCCACGGGTCTCATCGACACCGAGGGCGGCTTGTACCTCGAGGCGCGTGACCTCGCGCGCATCTGGTACCTGTTCTCGCAGGGTGGTATGTGGAACGGTGCGCGCGTAGTGTCGGCGGAGTATGTGCGCACTTCGGTCACGCCGGCGATGTCTGTTGGCACAGCCGCAAACGCGCCGAAGTACGGACTCAAGTGGTGGTTGTACCCCAACCCCGTTGATCCAACGAAGCTCGTGTGGACCGGCTCCGGCTTTGGGGGGCAGTCGCCAATGCTCTTTCCCGAGCGGGACCTGATCGTCGTGTTCAATGCGTGGAACATCCTGCCCGGGATGCCCGGACTCCCATTACGTCGCACGATGGAGCGGCTCGCGAGGGCAGTCGCCGACCGCTGACGAGGAAGCATGTCGTATCGCGGGATGGCGCGAGAACGAGCGCGGGGTAGGCGACACTTCGCTAAAGGATGTCGGCGGCTACGGCCGGTTCGTGCATCGACCTGTGGCGCGGGCGGGCGCGACGTATGATGATCTCGCCTGCAAGGACGCTGCTCACGAAGCCTGGCTTCCCGGTACTGCCTTATCGTGGCGCTCTCGCTCGCAAGCTCCTGAAACAATCGGCTTGCCGCGCCCCGAGTGTTCTTGCAGGTTGCTAGTCGCATGCCTTCCGTTATTCCTCAGCCCGGCGGCGTCGCACACGTCCGCTCGCGGCGTTACCTCATAGAAAGCGTCGCACTCCCGGAAGCGCCCGCACGCGACACTCTCGTGCGGCTCTCATGTATCGACGACGACGCGCTCGGCAGCGAGCTCCAGGTGCTCTGGGAGCGGGAAGTCGACGCATGGGTCGAGGAGCAGAGCGGCTGGAACCACCTCGGTGAACGCGGGTTCGACGCACCCGGCCTGTTCAGCGCATACCTGAACACGATCCGCTGGAACAGCGTCTCCGCAACGGACCCAAGCCTGTTTCAGGCACCATTCCGCGCTGGTATCGAAGTCACTGCGTATCAGCTCGAGCCTCTTCGCAAGGCGCTCCAGCTCCCGCGCGTCAACCTCTTCATTGCGGACGACGTGGGACTCGGCAAGACGATCGAAGCCGGGCTGATCGTTCGCGAGCTGATGCTCCGGCAGCGCGTGCAGCGAGTCGTCGTTGCTGCGCCTCCGTCAGTCGTGCCGCAGTGGAAGGATGAGATGGAGGCCCGCTTCGGGCTCACCTTTGAAGTCTACAATCGCGAGTTCGTGCGCACGAAGCGTGTGGAGCGTGGTCATGGCGTAAACCCGTGGTCAACGCACTCCCGGTTCATCATCTCGCATGCGCTACTCCGCGATCCCGCCTATACCAGTGGGCTCGCTGACTGGCTGGGAGAGTCGAGCTACGGCACCCTCTTCATCCTCGACGAAGCGCACCACGCCGCGCCAGCTGGTTCATCACGATACGCCATCGACTCGCACTTCACGCGAGCCATTCGCGACCTGGCCTCGCGCTTCGAACACCGGCTCTTTCTCTCCGCCACACCACACAACGGCCATTCGAACAGCTTCGCCGCGCTCCTCGAGCTGCTCGATCCACAGCGCTTTACGCGTGGAGTGCCCGTCAAGAGTGCGAAGGAGCTCGACGCCATCATGGTGCGTCGCCTCAAGGAAGACCTCCGTCGTCTTCGCGGCGGGTTTCCAGTGCGGCATGTGCCAGCGATCACAATCGACGGCCTTCCTGCCGACGCGCCTGAGTTAGTACTGGCCGAAAAGCTCGACGAGCTTCGCACAGTTCGGACGCAGCGACTCGGTGCCGAGCGAAAGACGGCACAGAGCGCCGGCCAGCTCACGATCATCAATCTCCAGAAGCGCCTCTGGTCGTCAATCGAAGCGTTCGCGCGCACGCTCGCGATTCACCAGCGCACGCTCGAGCGCCTGGCCGCTGGGGCGCAACCCGCGCCTGTCACGGATGCCAGCGTGCATACGCTCGCGCTCGCCCTCGCGCCCGCGGGAGCCGATTCGGACAGCGGTGACCTTTCCGAAGAGGAGCAGGACGCCGCTGCAGACGCCGCGATGGAACGCGTCACGGAGGTAGCAGGCGGCAGCGCATCGCCCCTGCTCGATCGCGAGATCGCACTCGTTCGTGAGATGCGTGCGATCGCCGATGCGCACCGCTATTCCCCGGATTCGCGCCTCCAGCGCCTTATCGACTGGATCCGCACGAATCAGTGCCCCGAACTTCCCCCACTCGGCGAGCCACCTCAAGACACTCCTGCCTGGCTTCCCCGGCGGCTCATCATCTTCACCGAGTACGCCGACACCAAGCGCCATCTCGAACAGCAACTTCGAAGCGCAATCGCCGGGACTGACGGCGAACAGGAGCGCATCGCCACCTACCACGGCGGCATGAACGAGGACGCCCGCGAGGAAGTGAAACGAGCGTTCAACGAAGATCCAGCGAGAAACCCCCTTCGCATCCTCATCGCCACCGATGCAGCGCGCGAAGGCCTGAACCTGCAACAATACTGCGCCGACCTGTTCCACTTCGACCTCCCCTGGAACCCGGCGCGGCTCGAGCAAAGAAACGGCCGCATCGATCGCAAGGGTCAACCCGCCGCTGAAGTGCGCTGTCACTACTTCGTGCTCGCGCAGCGGCCGGAAGATCGTGTGCTCGATACGCTCGTCCGAAAAACCGAGACGATCCGTGAGCAGCTCGGCTCCCTCGCACCGGTCCTCCAGCGCGATGTAGAAGCGCTGCTCTCCTCAGGCATCACACGCGATCGCGCGGCGCAGCTCCAGCGCGAGATCGAAACCGCCGATCTGGACGCTACGCGAAAGGCCACCGTGCTCGAGCAGCTCGAGGCGGCCCGCGAGCGCAACGAGAACCTCGAACGACAGCTCGATCAGCTCCAGTCACTGCGCGCCAAGGCACAGGATCACCTCAACTTCCGGGAGCCCGCCTTCCGCTCGGCGCTCAATCGCGCGCTGGCCATGAAGCAGTTGCCTCCGTTGCAACTGATTCCCGGTTCGGATCCGCCGCGGTGGCGGGTGAACCTGCCGACGCACGATCCCGCATGGGCCGACACGATCGATACGCTTCGGCCAAAGAAGCCGCGCACCACGACGCGCGACGAATGGCGCGAGCAGTCAGAAATGCGGCCCATCGTCTTCAGCGACGACGGACGACTCGACTCTGACGTCGTACAGCTACACCTCGAGCACCGACTCGTCCAGCGGCTGCTCGGCCAATTCACCGCGCAGGGACTCGTTCACTTCGATCTCGCCCGCGCATGCATCGGACAGACGCGCGACTCACAGCCTCGCGTCATCCTCCTCGGACGTATTGGGCTGTTCGGCCCGCGCGCCGGCCGTCTCCATGATGAAATCGTGATGGTGGGAGCCCGGTGGCGCCCACTGGCATCCCGGCGTGCTGCACTCGAGCCGTACTCGGAAGGCGGCAGGGCGGAAGCAACCACGCTCGATCTGCTGTATGCCTCCTTGCCGGAAGCGGACGATCATCCAGTACCCGCGGAGGTGCAGTCACGGCTCAAGGAAACGGCGCCACGCGATGTCGAGGACCTGCGTCCACATCTGGAAACCCGTGCTCGCGCCGCGGAAGAGCTCGCAGCACAGCAGTTGTCCGTGCGCGCCGACAAGGAGGCATCGGATCTCGAGCGTCTCATCCGCGAGCGCGTCACGCGAATTCGCGCCATGCAGGCAGAGTCGCCGCAGCTCGAGCTCCTGCTCGCAACGGAAGACGAACGCCGTCAGCTCCGCTCCGAGCAACGACACTGGACAACACGAATCGAGTCACTGGAGCGCGAGCTGACCTCCGAGCCCGCTCGCGTGAAGGAGTCATACTCGGTGAAGAGCTCGCGCCTCGAGCCCATCGGCATCGTGTATCTCTGGCCGGCGAGCGGCTGACGTGCCGGTCGATCCCGTAATCCGCGCGCACCAGGACTGGCTCGGCCTCATCCAGCCGGTGGGCCTCGTCGTGAGTCCTGTCGCGCTGGAAAGCGCCTCCGTTGTGCTCGATGCGGCATCGAACCGCGATCGCTGGCTGGCCTACGATGTCCTGCTGATGGACGACGACAACGGGCGTCGGCTCACCTCTACGCAATCCATATTCACCGAATTCCTCGAGTGGCCACTAGATCTCGTGCTGGGCAGCTTCGGCGGCGCCCCACTCCCCGAAGATCTGGTCATTCAGCTCCCTGCACTGAATGACAGTCTCGAGCCAACGTTCGCGCTGCGCGACGCACATCGTGCGGGCTCTTTACTGCTCATCGGCCGGATCGAGACGGATGGCACGCCACTCGATCGCGCGACGAGTGGTGAGGGCTGGAACGCTTCGCCACATGATCGGTTCGAGCGGCTGCTTCGCGAAACGAAGATCCCGATTGGCATTCTCGCCAACGAGCGCGAGGTCCGGCTCGTCTACGCACCTTCGGGAGAATCATCGGGCTATCTCAGCTTTCCAATTGCCTCCATGGCGACCACCGACGGTCGCCCGATGCTCCACGCACTGTACGAGCTGCTCAAGGGCTGGCGGCTCGACCGGGTGTGTCCCACCAACCGGACGCTGCGCGCACTGCTGGAAGAGTCGCGCAAGTACCAGAACGTCGTCTCCAACAAGCTCGCCACCCAGGTACTCGGCGCACTGTACGAGCTGAGTCGCGGACTCCAGGCGGCCGACGACGCAGCCGAGGGCCGCGTGATGCAGGAGACGTTGAGCAACGCCTCGACCGAAGTGTACGGCGGGCTGCTCACCACGATCATGCGGATCGTCTTCGTGCTCTACGCCGAGGAGCGCGGGATTCTCCCGCAGGACTCGGCGTGGGTGGAGAACTACGGACTCGGCGCACTCTTCGCGCGGCTGCGCCAGGATCGGGCGAGCTATCCGGACACGATGGACCAGCGCTTCGGCGCATGGCCACGGTTGCTCTCGCTCTGGCGCATCCTGCACGACGGTGCGCAGCACGCCGACATCTCCATTCCGGCGCGCGCGGGTGAGCTGTTCGACCCCGACGTGTATCCCTTTCTCGAGGGGCGGCCATGGGGCACGCGCCGAGTGATGGGTGAGCCACTGCGCAACGTGCCGCGCGTGGCCGACGGCACCATCCTTCGCGTACTCGAGCGGCTGCTCATGCTCGAGGAGGAGCGCATCTCCTATCGCGCGCTCGACGTCGAGCAGATCGGATCCGTTTACGAAGCGATGATGGGGTTCGAGGTCCGGCGTGCGACTGGCGTCTCCATTGCCGTGCGTCCGAAGACGAAGAAGGCCGGCAGCCCGAGCCATCCCGTCGTGAATCTCGAGACGCTGCTCGGCGTAGCCCCTGCGCAGCGCGCCAAGTGGCTCAAGGACAGTGCGGACTGCGAGCTTCGCGACGCCGACGCCGGTGGGCTGCGAGCCGCGACTACCATAGAGGGGCTACGTGCCGCGCTCGAGCGGCAGCGCTCCGAGTACACGCCGTATCCGATTCCGCTCAATGGGATCGTACTGGTGCCCACGGAGGAGCGCCGGCGATCGGGATCGCACTATACGCCGCGTGAGCTCACGGAGCCGATCGTGGCCACTACGCTGCGCCCGATCCTCGAGCGGCTTGGTGACGCAGTGACCGCCGAGCAACTGCTCGACCTTCGTATCTGCGATCCGGCTATGGGCTCCGGTGCGTTTCTCGTTGGCGCCTGCCGCTTCCTGGGTGATCGCGTCGTGGAAGCGTGGCAGCGGAGCGGCACCATGCCCGACATTCCACCGGATGAGGATCCGCAGCTCTTTGCGCGACGGCTCGTGGCGCAGCGTTGTGTGTTCGGCGTGGATCGCAATCCGTACGCGGTGCAGCTTGCCAAGCTGTCGCTCTGGCTGGTGACGCTGGCGCGAGAGCACCCATTCACCTTTCTCGATCATGCGCTGCGTGCCGGTGACTCGCTGGTCGGCCTGACGCGGCGGCAGCTCGAGGCATTCGATTGGGAGCCGGGCGGGCAGATCACCTTCGCCGAGGCGACGATCGACGAACGGGTGCGCCGTGCGGTTGGCGATCGGCAGGGCATCGAGGCGCTCGCGACCAGCGATGACACCTACGAGAAGCGCCGGCTGCTGGAAGAGGCCGACGGTGAGCTTCGCGTGGTGCGGATGGTTGGCGATGCGGTGATTGCGGCCTTCTTCGGAGCGGCGAGAGATCGGGCGCGCGAGGCGTTACGCCAGCAGCACGAGCAGCTCGTCACCACGTGGCTCACGGATGAATTGCATGAGCGGCAGGTAGAGGAGATTGCCGAGGCGTTGCGGGCGGCGGAACCACCAGTGCTGCCGTTTCATTGGGAGATCGAGTTTCCCGAGGTGTTCGCGCGCGCGAATCCGGGGTTCGATGCGATCGTCGGCAATCCTCCCTTTGCGGGGAAGAACACGCTCATCAATGCCAATCCGGATCACTACCTGGATTGGTTGAAGCAGATCCACGCCGAGTCGCACGGGAATTCAGATCTCGTTGCGCACTTTTTCCGGCGGGCGTTCGGGTTGCTGCGTACCGATGGTGCCTTCGGGCTGATTGCGACGAACACGATTGCGCAGGGCGATACGCGATCGACGGGGCTGCGCTGGATGCGGCACCATGGACTCACCATCTACGACGCGCGGCGGCGCTACAAGTGGCCGGGTGCTGCAGCGGTGGTGGTGAGTGTGGTGCATGGCGTCCGCGGGGAGTATGCAGGCAAGCGGACGCTAGATGGGCGCGAGGTTGAGCGCATAACGGCGTTTCTCTTTCACGCGGGTGGAGACGACGATCCGCAGCCGCTGCGCGAGAATGCGAATAAGAGCTTTCAGGGCAGCATCGTGCTCGGCATGGGCTTCACCTTCGACGATGACAACGAAGATGCGACGCCGATTGCCGAGATGCACCGGCTGATTGCAGAGAACCCGCGCAATCAGGAGGTGATTTTTCCGTACATCGGTGGCGAGGAGGTGAATGACAGCCCGACGCAAGCGCATAGGAGGTATGCAATTGACTTCGGATCGATGAGCGAGGAAGTCGCGCGTGCTGGCTGGCCGGAATTGATGCGAATTGTTGAAGAGAGGGTCCGTCCGGCGAGGATGCTCGAC
>JBKJMP010000618.1:0-2882 GCA_046596395.1 Gemmatimonadaceae bacterium | reverse complement strand
ATTCACGCCACCGGCGCGCTCACTAAAGGTCGCATCTGCCGCGCGACGAATGAGATCGCGCGCGATCGCATGCCCCCCCACCAGCTCACCCTCGTACTCGAGCTCGATCTTGCCGGTGATTGCCGGCTGCGCGGCGTAGACGTCGCTGATGCGCGGCACGATCTCTTCCTCCCCCGTCACGATCGCGCGGCGCTCCGAGTTGGAGACCGCGTTCTCCAGCACGCTGATCGGCATGCGCTGTGACACGCCGGAGCGGCGATCGATGCGCTTGTCGGTGCGCGCCTCGAACGCAATGCGCTCCACGACCTCGTAAATGAAGTCCGGAATGCGCACCGGACGCGAGCTGCGCTCGGTCCACGACTCCTGCTGCGTGATCGCGATCCCCAGCTCGACCGTCTCGGGATAGTGCGTGATGATTTCGCTGCCGATACGATCCTTCAGCGGCGTGATGATCTTGCCACGCGCCGTGTAGTCCTCTGGATTCGCCGTGAAGCACAGTTGCACGTCGAGCGAGAGGCGCACGGGATAGCCCTTGATCTGGACGTCGCCCTCCTGCATCACGTTGAACAACCCGACCTGCACCTTGCCCGCGAGATCGGGTAGCTCATTCAGCGCGAAGATGCCGCGGTTCGCGCGCGGGAGCATGCCGTAGTGGATCGTCAGCTCGTCGGAGAGCACGTGCCCGCCGCGCGCGGCGCGAATGGGATCGAGGTCGCCGATCATGTCCGCGATGGTGACGTCCGGCGTCGCGAGTTTCTCCACGAAGCGGCTGTCGCGATCCACCCACGCGACAGGCGTGTCGTCGCCGCCCGAGGTGACGAGGTTTCGCCCATACTTGGAGATCGGCGCGAACGGATTGTCGTTCACCTCGCTGCCCGCGATGATCGGCATCGCGTCGTCGAGCAGCGTCACGAGCGCGCGGAGGATGCGCGACTTCGCCTGGCCGCGCAGCCCGAGGAGGATGAAGTTGTGCCGCGAGAGCAACGCGTTGACGATCTGGGGCATGACCGTCTCTTCGTATCCAATCACGCCCTCGAACAGCTGTCCGCCGCCTGTGAGTCGCGCGAGGAGGTTCTGGCGCATCTCGTCCTTCACGGAGCGGAGCGCGAGGGCAGGGGCGCCGTATGGCGAGCGCATGAGTGCGCCGAGCGTTTCAGGAAAGGACGACAAGCCAGACCTCCACGAGGCATTAGGGTACCTCGTGAATCAGCGCGAACGTCATGTGGCACGCAAGGAGGCGCGCATGCCGCCAAGCTAGCGCGGCGCTGTGACCTCGAGTGCGCTGCGGTAGGAGGCGCCGAGGGACTGCACCACCTTCGCCCCCTCCACGGTCTTCGACAGGTCGTGCTGTTCGCCCGGATCGGACAACACGTTGAACAATTGCAGGTCCACCGTCGTGCCCCCCTTGCGAATCAGGTGAAACGGCCCGGAGGCAATTGAGGTGAGCTGCAATCTCGGAAACTCCGAAAGCACGGTGTCACCGTCGGCGTACACGTCCGTGGGCGACCCGCGCCAGAAGCGCGAAAGGCTGCGCCCCGGAAGCATGGGATCGGGTGCGACTCCCGCCAGTTCCATGATGGTGCTGGCCAGGTCGCGCAGGCTCACCGGTGCGGTCACCCTCGACGTCACGGCCGCCCCATCGGCGAGTCGCACGACGAGCGGCACGCGCACTTCCTGCGTGAAGAGCGAGGAATTGTGACCGTACACGCCGGGGTGCTCACCGTGGTGTTCGCCGTGATCGGAGGTCAGTATCACGACGGTGTTGCGAAGGAGTCCGCGGCGCTCGAGCGAATCCAGCAGGAGCCCGAGCCGGTGGTCCATGTACGCAATCGAACCGTCATACGCGTCCAGCTCCGCCTGTCGTTCCACCGCCGGCAACTTCTCGCGCTCCCGCAACACCGCGATGCGCTGCCGTCGGAAGTCGAGGCGCCAGTACTTCCGGGAGTCCTGCTTCCCGAACTTCGAGAGCCACGGCTCAGGTGGCAGGAATGGCTCATGAGCGTCGTAGTAGTTCAGGAAGGCAAAAAACGGCTGGGCCGGCCGTCCATCCACCCACTCGAGGAACGCGGTGGAGATATCGTCCGCCGATCGGCGCGCGGCCACGTCGTGGAAGCCCAGGAGGCCGCGCAGGCGCAGGCTCGCTGCGATCTTCCGCCCGAGGCTGCTCGCCACCAGGAACTCCTCAGGGGAGACGACAAAGTCCTCGTAGTGTGCGAAGCCCCGCGCGAGGCCATTTTCCACATTGCAGTAGAACGTGTTGCCAACGATGCCCGCGGTCACGAAGCCGTTCTTCGCGAGCCGCTCGGCCACCGTCGGGAAGGCGTCATCGAACGGCGTGTTGAAATCCGTGTTCAGTTCGCGTGCGAACCGGCCCGTGAACATGCTGGCGTGAGAAGGAAGCGTCCACGGCGCCGTCGCGTAGGCCCAGTCGAACGTGACGCCCTGCGCCGCCATTCGGTCGAGGGCCGGTGTCGTCGGGCGAGCGCTCCCGTATACGCCGAGGCTCGAGGCGCGCACGGCGTCCCACACGATGAACAGGACGTTCTTCGCGTTCGGTGGCGCCGCCGGCAACGCCGCGATCGTGCGGCGCTCCACGTGCGCACGCCATCCGACGATGCCGAGGCCGGCAACGGTGAACAGCACCAGCAGCGACACCAGCCCGCGTCGAACGAACGGCATCGTGCGCGCCGACCCGTCGGCGATCGCCGTGACGCGCACGGCAAGACCGGCGGTGAGCACCAGCACCGCCGCCGGATACAGGGGCGGCATGGCGAGGACGATCAGGTAGCCGGCGGCGAACACGCACGCAAACATGCCCGTCCGCCGAGCGCCGAATATCCGGATGACGCGGTCGAGAAGCAGGAAGAGGATTGCGATCGCAG
>JBKJMP010000358.1:0-4168 GCA_046596395.1 Gemmatimonadaceae bacterium | reverse complement strand
CGTCCGGCTCGAGGAGGCGGACGGCTCGCACGGTGTTGCTTTCGCAT
This sequence comes from Gemmatimonadaceae bacterium, assembly GCA_046596395.1. Taxonomy (GTDB): domain Bacteria; phylum Gemmatimonadota; class Gemmatimonadetes; order Gemmatimonadales; family Gemmatimonadaceae; genus AG11. Next base: position 4,121 of record JBKJMP010000358.1, on the reverse strand, counting down.
ACAACATAGCGGGAGGTGCTTCCGACTAGAAGAGCTTCTTCCCCCCGGCGAGAACGTCGTTGAGCGCGTCCTGGAAATGCGTCGTCGTTTCGGCGAATTCGCGCCCGATCTGCTCCACGTACTCCTCGTAGCTCTTCTTGATCTCCTCGCGGAAGAGCTGCTTCAGCGTGCCGTCGCGCAGTCCTTCCTCGCGTTTCTGGGGGAAGTAGGCGACGATGTCCGACACCAGCGCGCGCGCCAGCCGCTTCGCCTTGGCATTTGGGTCGTTCGCCAGGAAGGGATTGATCGGCGAGCGCGCCGGCACGGGTGCAGCGGTCGGCGTGCCGAATGCTGGCGGGGCTCCACCCGCGGTCGGCGCCGCGCTGGGCGACACGCGCGGCATACCCGAGGGAAGCGTGGGGGCGGTGGACGAGGGCACGGCCGCCGGCGGCGGAGACACGAACGCCGGCGAAGGCGCTGGAGCCACCCGCGCGGGCTGACTGGGGAAACTGGTCGGCGAGGTCGGGGGCGCCGGCCGGTTGGCGGGCGGTGCCATGAATGGTGCGGGCGTTCGGGCCGGCGACGTCGGCACGCCGAACACGGGCCGCGCGAAGGGCGCGATCGGTGGCGTGAAGGGCGCGCGCGGTGCGGGCATGCCGCTCCCCGGCGCGCCGCTTGCCGCGGGGATCGCCGGGCGTGGAGGAGGGGTGAACGGGACGGCGTGCGCGGTGTCCGGATCGATCGGGCGAGGAGCGACCGCAGCGGGAGCCGCCGAATCGGGGACCACGGGCGACGGTGGCGGCGGCACCTCGGCCTCGGCGTCGGGCGACGGCGGTGCGCTGTCGGCGGCTGCCTCACCGCGAACGAGCGGTGCCGACTCGATCGCGTCCGGTGCGTCCGCCTCACGCCTGACCGCTCCCGGCACTGCGGCGGACGTCGTCGCGAACTCCGGCGATGCGTCCGCCGCCGGCGCGATCGTGATGACGCCTCCACACACCGAGCAGCGCGCGCGCACGCTCGCGGCGGGGATCTTGGCCGGATCGACGCGGAACACCGAGCGGCATTCCGGACAGGTTACATTCATCCCTCGTCCCTCGAAATGATGGGCGTGGGGCCCGAGATACGCGTCACCCCCGCCGGTTGGCTGTCGGTGCGGCGGTCGACCGAGTACACGGAGCCCGGAAGCGTCTTGGCGTAGCTCTTCATCTCCGTCGCCAGCTCGCTCACCTGAGCGGCGTGCGTGAAATGCCGCCGCTCGTTGGTGACGACGCCGATGGACACGGTCATCAGCGGGACGCGATGCAGCTGCCCGCGCCGGTCCTTGCCGAAGAAATAGCCCGCCCGGCGATCCTGCTCGGAGTACTGCATCGGGACCAGCTCGTCGAACACGGCGATGATCTCCTCGCACGCCGCGGCAATGTGCTCGGTAGGAATGACGAAGATGAAATCGTCGCCGCCGATATGCCCCACGAATCCCGACTCGCCGCACATTCCCTTCACGACATCGTGCAGGATCTTCGCGAGAATGCGAATCACCCGGTCGCCGTCGTAGTAGGAATACCGGTCGTTGAACTCCTTGAAGTGATCGAGATCCGCGTAACACATCGCGAAGCCGGCGGCGTTGCCCAGCCGGCGTCCCACTTCCTTCTCGATCTCCACGGCGCCTGGCAGGCGGGTCGATGGGTGCACGACGAGGTCGCGATCCGACCGCCGCAGCATCGCGTCCAGGCGCGTCAACAGCTCGGGCACCGCCAGTCGCTCGCGGACGACCTCGTCCGCGCCGGAGTCGAAGGCCGCCTGGAATGCATCGTCGGCATCGCCCGAGACGATCACGACGGGCACCACCGCGGTATACGAATCTCGCTTGATCCGTTGGCAGGCGGCGTAGACCACGGCCGGTGTGGAGCGCGCGTCGAACGCGATCACTCTCGGTCGCCCTCGCAGCGAGAGCGCCATGAGCTCGTCACCGTCGTCGATCGTCAGCACGGTGTCCGCCTGCCGTCCAATCCACTCGATGAGCGCGGTGGGAGGGACGGCGTCGTCCGGCGAGAAGAGGATGGCGCTGGTCTTGTCCACGCGTGAGGGCGACCGGGTTGGGTGGGCAACATACGACGGGCCATCGGTCAAGTCAAACCGTGATGGCACGGACACTTGCGCGATTTATCGCGATGGAGCGGTGCTCAGAAGTAGAAGAATGCCACGCCGAGCATCGCGTACACCAGGAGGAGAAACGCGCCCTCGAGCCAGTTCGATTCGGCATCGCGCACCACCGACGAGCCGATGGCCACGGCAAGCGCCACCGCGACGACTTCGAACGGGCTGAAGGCAAGGTCCATCGGTTGTCCGATGGCGAGGCCCACGAATACGAGCAGCGGCGCAATCAACAGCGCCACCTGCGCGCTCGAGCCCACGGCAATGTTCACGGCGAGGTCCATCCGGTTCTTCATCGCCATCAGCACGGCCGAGCTGTGTTCCGCGGCGTTGCCGATGATCGGGACGATGATCAACCCAACGAAGATCTCCGACAGTCCCGTATCGCGAATCGCTGCCTGCGTGGAGCTCACGAGGATCTCCGAGAGCCAGCCCACGAATGCCGCGGACGCGAGCAGCACGCCCACCGACTTCTTCACCGACCAGGCAGCCGCATGCGCCGGCTCGGGCGCCGCGTCGGACTCGGTGCGTGCCTCGTTGAACACGTCCTTGTGCGTCACCATCGAGTACACGAGCGACAGGACGTAGCCGATCATGAGCATGACCGCCACGCCCACCGACACCTTGCGGGTGGGATCGCTGGCGGGATCGGGGTGCAGTCCGTGGAAGAGCGCTGGAATGACCAGTCCGATGGCCGAGATGACCAGCAGCGAGGTACTGAGTCCGGCGAGATGGACGTTGAACTTCTGCCGCCTGTACCGAAGGCCGCCCAGCAGCTGTGACAGCCCGAGCACCAGGAGCAGGTTGCCGAGAATGGACCCGGTGATGGAGGCCTTCACCAGATCGAGCAGGCCCGCGCGCAACGCGAGGATCGCGATGATCAGCTCGGCCATGTTGCCGAGGGTGGCGTTGAGCAGCCCGCCGAGCGTCGGTCCGGTGTGTGCGGCGATCTCCTCGGTCGCCTTGCCGAGGTATCCCGACAGCGGCACGATGGCGAGCGCGCTGAGTCCGAAGACCAGGACCGGGGCCGCGTGCAGCAGCTCGGCGGCGATGGCGGCGGGCACGAACAGCAGGAGAATGGCGAGCAATTTCACAGGAGGGCCCTCATGGCGTCATTCACAGGGGCGTCGCCTCATCCATGAGCATGATCGGAATGTCGTCGCGCACCGGGAAGCGGAGGCGGCACGCGGGACACACGAGCGACGATTCGGCGGCGCGGTGGTCGAGCGGGCCCTTGCATCGGGGGCAGACGAGAATGGCGAGGAGCTGCGGGGGGAGCGTCATACCGAGGGGTCGTCGTGAAGCCGGTAGCCGAAGCGGCGAATGGCGAGATCGCTCTTCCGCCAATTGGGAAGCACTTTCACCCACAGGTCGAGATACACGGACGCGCCGATGAACGCCTCGACCTTGGCGCGTGCCGCGCGTCCGATGTCCTTGATGCGCTGCCCGTGATGGCCGATGAGAATCCGTTTCTGGCTCTCGCGCTCCACGTACAGCACCGTCCGAATGTACACCGGTGTCCCGGTCTCCCGGAACTCCTCCACTTCGCAGGCGAGACTGTAGGGGACTTCCTCATCGAGCTGCTCCAGCGCGGTCTCTCGCACGAGCTCCGACACGAAGAAGCGCACCGAGGCGGTGCTGATCTCGTCTTCCGGATACAGAAAGGGTGAGACCGGGAGCGCCTCGCCGAGCGCAACGAGCAGCGGATCGACCCCTTCACCCGTGAGCGCGGAGATAAATCGGGCATCGGGCAGCGCCTCGGCAAGCTCCTGCCGCTCGACCGGCCGGATCGCGTCCGCCTTGTTGAGCACGGTCCAGACGGGCGCGTGCGGGGGTGAGTCGAGCTCCGCCGCCGTCATGAGCGATGGTGGCGTTCGCTCCGTCGCATCAGCGAGATAGATGACGACGTCCGCGTCCTTGAGCGCTCGGATGGCGGTGCTGCGCATGGCGCGCTGCAGCTCGTACCGCGGATTGAGCAGACCGGGCGTATC
>JBKJMP010000156.1:0-3813 GCA_046596395.1 Gemmatimonadaceae bacterium | reverse complement strand
CAGGCCCCGCATCCCCGACGTGTCCGCGCCCCGCTCCTTCATATAGATGTGGACGATCGTCCCAGCCGGCGCGATCATCGTTGGCGCCGACGTCACGAAGGTGAGCCCGCCCTCGCCACGAAACTCCGCGTCGCCCTCGGTGGTCAGCCGCGCCGACGACGTCCAGTCGCGAATCGTGGTACGCACGGCGTGCGCCGAGAGTACCGCCTGTGCGCCGGGCCGTGATTGCTGGTCGGTGAGGAAGCCGAGCACCGCCGCGCCGGCCGAGAGTGCCGCGCCGGCAACGACGAGCGCGACGGCAACCTCGATGAGCGTCATCCCTCGGCGCGCCTTCATGGTTGTCCGAGCGATACGGTCACTGGCGTGCGATACCGCCGAGTGCGCAGCGTGAAGACGTCGCTGCCGTCGCGCACCCGCACCACCACATCGTACAGGCCGTCCGCCTGCTCCACTCGGCGCGTTTCCGTCGTCCAGGTGGCCGTTGCATACGGCGCGGGAAAGGCGCCACGCGCGAGGGAATCGGGCAATCGCTGCAACGAGCCGGCGTCGAGATCCACGGCCGCGATGCGCTCTTCCGCCAGGGCGGCGAGCGGCAGGCGTTCGGTGGCGAGGATGTCCGCTCGCGTGGCGCCCGCATGTGCGCCGAGTACGCCCACGCACACCACGCCCACGATCGCGAGTGCGACAACGGCTTCGAGCATCGTGAAGCCCGAGCGCCCACGGCTAGTTCGCGCGTGCATCGCCCACACGGATCTCTCCGCTCCATCCGTCCACGCGCACCGGGATGCTGCGCGCACCTTTGACCAACATGACGAACGGCGTCGCCGTTCCGGTCGGGTCGAAGCGGCACTCGATTCGTTCCGAACCTGGACCGGCGAGCCTGATGCCGCTGGAGAGCGCGAGCACACCCGCTGAACTGGTGTCGCGCGTCGTGAGCCAGTAGCGCCCATCACTCGGCGACACCACGAGCGTGGCCGCCGCGCCTGACGATCGCGCGGCGTCGCGCGTAGCCGCGAGCACCTCGGCCAGCGACGTGGCCGCGCGTTGCTCGGGCGTGGACAGCGAATCCGACAGGAATGCCGGTACCGCGGCGACGGCGGTGAGCGCGAACAGCACGAGCACCACCAGCAGCTCGAGCAGCGTGAAGCCGCGCCGCGCGATCACCGCGCACCTCGCATCGGTGCGAGGTTGATCCCGTAGATCGCCTGCACCAGTGCGAGCGCGATCACGCCCACCACCAGTCCGAACGCGACGATCAACGCCGGCTCGGCGAGCGCGACGAAGCGTGCGGCCGAGCGTTTCGCGCGCTCCTCGAAGAGGTCGGCGGCCTTGGCGAAGAACGTCGTGAGCTGGCTCGACTCCTCTCCCGCCGCAACCATTCGCGCAAACACTGGCGGAAACAGCGTCCCCTCGGCGACCGCGGCGGATGGTCCTGCTCCTTCGCGCACCCGCGCGCGAATGCGGAGGACCTCGCGTTGGACAGCGGGATCGTCGAGCGACTTCGCTGCATCGTCGAGGGCGACGAGGAATGGCGCTCCCCCGGCGAGCAGGATGGCGATGACGCGCGCCGTGCGTGCCGAGATGACCTCTCTATAGAAGTGCGAGACGAGCGGTGTGGCGAGGAGAATGCGGGAGCGCGTGTCGGCGGCGTCACGCGACGTGGCCAGCCAGAGCGTGAATGCCGAGAGGGCAATCATCACGACGACGATCGGCAGCGCGTATGTGCGCATGCCTGTCGAGAGTGTGAGGACGATTGCTGTCGATGGAGGCAGTGCGCTGCCCGAGGCGGAGAACAGCGCGCCGAAGCGCGGCAGCACGACCATGAGGAGCACGAGGATCGCCGCACCACCCACGAAGGCGAGCAGTGTGGGGTAGATCGCCGCCGTGAGCAGCTTCGAGCGGAATTCCTGCTCCGATTCGATGGCGTCTGCCAGCCGAGCCACGGACGCATCGAGGCTGCCGGCGCGTTCACCCGCGCGGACGAGCCCTACATATGAAGCGGGGAAGAACGCCGGATGCGCTGCGAGTGCGTCGGCGAACGTGCTGCCTCGTTCGACGCTCGCCTGAACATCGCGAAGTGGGCTCCCCAGTGATCCTGGTGCGATATCGCGAGCAACGCTCAGGGCGCGCGCGAGCGGCAACCCAGCTGGGAGCAATGCGGCGAGGGTACGAGTGAACTCCGCGAGGTCGGCGCCACTGCGCACGCGTCCGCCGAAAAATCCGCCACTTGGCTCTGCGTCACTGAAGTCGAGCACGATGAGCCCGCGCGAGCGTAGCGTCGCCAGGCCTGCATCCGTCGTCGGGGCGTCGACGACTCCGGCCTCACGCACTCCGGCTCGCGTGACCGCGCGGTACTTGAGGAGTGCCACGGGAGTTACTGCTTCCAGCTCGTCACGTCGGCTGCGTCGCCGGAGCCACCGGGCTGGCCGTCGGCGCCCATGGACGAGAGGTCGAAGCCGTTGCGCGTGTGATCGCCCGGATTGCGGTAGACGTACGGTGCGCCCCACGGATCGACCGGCGGCGGCTGGCGCAGGTACGGCCCCCGCCAGTTCGACGCGCGCGGATCGGTGGCCGGCGCCAGCCAGAGCGCGGCCAGTCCCTGGTCGGAGGTGGGGTAGCGACCGTTGTCGAGGCGGTAGGCGTCGAGTGCGGCGCCGAGGGTGGAGATCTGCGCCTGGGCGGTGACGTTCTTGGCGGTGTCGACGTGGCGGAAGACGTTGGGCGCGACGAGCGATGCCAGGACAGCGATGATGACGACGACCACGAGGACTTCGATCAGCGTGAATGCCGGGCGGTTGGATCGGGTCGGGCACATGGCTAATGGTACGGCTGAGTGCAGCATGCCGTCAGGTGTGCAGGTCACACCTCTGCCAACCGGACGCCGTCACTGGTAGAGCTCGCGCCGCGTGAGGGGGAGCCCTGATGATCCAGCGGACGTTGGCTTCGACAAGAGTGTCTGGGCCAGTCCGATCGACCCCGTATTGAACCCGTTCGCCGCCGCCGCCATGTACAACCACCACACCCGATACGTCCGCTCGCCGACAATTTCCATCGCCTCGTCCCTCCGCCGCTCGAGCTCTCGCAGCCACGCCCGCAACGTCATCGTATAATGCTCGCGCAGGCTCTCCACGTCGCGCGTCTCGAAGCCGCACAACTCGGCACTCCGGATGATGCTGCCGAGCGATACGAGCCGCGCGTCGGGGAAAACGTACTTGTCGATGAACTGGTCGCGCTTCCACAACCACCGGCTCACCTTCTCCCCCATGGTGTTCAGGCTGCGAGCCATCGACAGGCTCACCTCGCAGTGGTTGAGGAACAACCCGCCCGGTCGCAACGCCGCATAGGCGCGCGCAAAATACGCCGGCTGCTCCGTCTCGGGCACATGTTCCGTCACGCCAACAGAGCTCATCTTGTCGAACGTTCTCCCAGCCGGAAGGTCGCGGAAGTCCATCGCCTCCACTCGGCACCTGCTGCCAATGCCCTTCCGCGCAATCTCGCGTTGCGCCCACTCTGCTTGTGCAGCGCTCAGCGTGATCCCGAGTGCCTCTACACGGTAGTGCTCCGCCGCGTGCTGCACGAGCGCGCCCCATCCGCAACCGATATCGAGCATCGTCTCGCCCGGTTTTAGCCGAAGCTTGCGGCAGATGTGGTCGAGCTTCGCCACCTGCGCGTCTGCGAGCGATTGCTCCGGCGACTGGTAGTACGCGCAGGTGTACAGCAGCAGCGGGTCGAGCCACAGCGCGTAGAAGTCGTTGCCCACGTCGTAGTGGAACTGGATCTCGGCGGCGCTGCTGCGGCGAGAGGGATTGAGCA
>JBKJMP010000075.1:0-8257 GCA_046596395.1 Gemmatimonadaceae bacterium | reverse complement strand
CCGCCGCCCGCCTTGGAGAAGAACGAGCGACCCTCATCGGCGCTGCGCGCCTGCATTGCGCCAACGATGTTCTGGATCAGGTTGCCCGCCGCTGTGGGCTCGAGAATGGTGACGTAGCGGCCCGGCTCGATGGCCACCGGATTCCGTGACTTGAGCGCCTTGTCCACCGCGACCGCGCCAACGCGCTGCGCGTCGATTTCGGCAAACGTGTCACCATCGCTGCACGCCCAGCCGCTGCCCGTGCCGTCCGTGGTGCGAACCGTTGCCGTCATGGTGACCACGGCGCTCGAGTCGTACGCGAACATGCCCTTCGAGTTGGCCAGCGCATTGGCACCGGCACGACACTCGATGAAGCCAGTAGCGATGAGACCAGCGGCGCGCGCCTGCTCCGTCACCTTCTTTGCGGCTTGCGCGCGCTCGGTGGGCGATGGCAGCGTGATGATGCGCTGCTTTGCCGGCGGAAAGTCCTGCGGGCCGAGCTCCGGCATCCGCTCCGGATTCGGCGGAACGAGCTTGGCGATTTCCGCGGCCTGCATTGCAGCCGCTGCAAGCGACGCTTCGTCGAGACGATTGGTCGACACGCTCGCCGACCGCCCATTCACGAGCGCAGTGATCGTGACGTTGACGTCGCGGTTCTCGCCGCTCGTCGTCACCTGATTGAGCGCGAATCGCGTGTCCGCGCGCGCCGAGCTGTTGATGCTCACGCGCGTCTCATCCGCCGGCGACGCAGCGAGCGCGCGCTTCGCGATAGCCTCGGCTTCCGCACGCGAAAGGATGTCCACGGGGGCGAATAGCGACTTGGGTGTGGACATGCTCACGCTCTCCGTCCGGTGTTGATGATGTTGGTCTGCGTGAAGAGCGCCGGCGTGCAGCCGTGACTCACGGAGTTGCTCTGGCCGGGCTGGCCCTTGGCGTCGCCGAACGCGCCGCCGAGGAAATAGCTGCGCGGCCCGCCGATGGTCTTCATGGAGCCCCAGAACTGCGGCGTCTTGAACTGGTAGGCCACGTCCTTGAGCATGCCGACGATCTTGCCGCCCTTCACCTCATAGAACACCTGGCCGGCGAACTGGCCGTTGTAGCGCTGCTGGTCGATCGAGAACGACCCGTCGCCCACGATCGCGATGCCCTTGTCCATCTGGGAGATCATGTCCTCCCACACGTAGTCGTTCTTGCCGGGTGCGATCGAAATGTTCGGCATGCGCTGGAACTGGACGTCGGCCCAGCTCTGCGCGTACGAGCAGCCATAGCTCTTCACCGGCTTGCCGAGCTTCTTGTAGTACCAGTCGAGCATGGTGGCCTGTTCGCGCGTGGTCTGATAATCGACGAACAGGCCGTTCGTCACGATGTCGAAGCGCGTGGGCTTCACGGCCTCGTCGTCCCAGCCAATGGCGCCGAGCGAACCGGCCTGGTCGCGATCGCCGAAGACGTTCATGATGTCGCTGCCGAACTTCAGCTTGCCGAGCACCGCCTCGGGGGGCGCGACGAAGCTTGTCCCCGCATAGTTCGCCTCGAAGCCGAGCGCGCGATCCAGCTCCGTGGGGTGCGCGATGGTCTCGTGCACCGTGAGCCACAGGTTGGACGGGTGCAGCAGCAGGTCGTAGCGGCCCGGCTCCACCGGCTTCGCTGAGAGCTTCGCGACGGCGTCGTTGGCCCAGCGCTCGGCATTCTCGCCGAGCCGCGCGTCGATCACGTGCTCGTAGCCCAGTCCCATGGGCGCGATGTCGTTGCTCTGGCGAGTCTGAAAGTCGGTGCGATCCTCGGACACGGCGGTGATCGACATCGACGGCGAGGTGCGGTAGATCGTCTGCACGAGGTACGAGCCATCGCTCGTCATGAGCGTCTTCTCCTCGCGGAGGAAGAACATGCTCGACGAGACGTTTCGCACGCCCTTCACCTTGGCAGCCGCCTCGTTTGCCGCGAGGAGCAGGGCCACTTTCTCCGGAATCGAGACCGAGAACGGATCAGTCTTGATCGGGCTGGTCCACTCGCCGACCTGATTGCCAGGCGTGGCCGCGAGACGCACGGGCTGGATCTGGCTGGCGCGGTTCGCCTTCGCCTGCTCGAGCGCGAGCCGCGTGACGTTGGCAATGGAGTCGCGCGTGAGGGTGCTCGTTGCGGCAAAACCCCACGATCCGTCGACGAGCGTGCGCACGCCGAGGCCGAACGTATCGGTGTCGCCGACGCCGGTCACGATCTTGTCGCGCGTGCCCACATTCTGCTGGCGGCGGGCCGAGACGCGGACGTCGCTGTACGAGGCGCCACCGGACTTGGCGACGTCGAGGGCGACCTGCATGAGGGCGCGGATCGCGGGGTCGCCCGGGGTGGGCAGGGTCGCCGCGAAGGCGTCGGTGGCGGAGAGGATGCGGGAGCCGATCGCGGCGGTCGCTGCGGCCGCCGCTGTCGACTTCAGGAAGGTACGTCGCGAATGCGTCATGGAGAGCGGATGGCGGGAAGGGTTGGGGCGCTCGAAGAATGTACGCGCGAGAGAGCGAGGCGTTGCGTGCAGGTTCCGTAGCGGCGCTGCAGATCCTGCGCGTTCGCAGCAGTTTCTATTGAGTCGGTGAGACAGCGGCACTTGGCGTGTGCACCTGTGCGTCGTGGAAGTGTTTGTCAATGCACGAGATAGCCCTCAGTGCATGATTGTGGTAACCGGATCTGGTTCATCCTTGAGTGTGGCTTCCTCGTGTTACTCAAGGGCGCCGGGTCACCGATGGCGCACAATCGTTCCGTGACTGGATCGCGGCTCGGTGACGGGGTCAGCCTCTGTCCGATCGAGGCGGGAGAGAATATGCTAGATGCTCCACCCACTCATCGAGCCATGACACGCGATCTCCGCATCCCGGCACGCCTGCTCGCCCTGACGCTCGCGACCTGCCTGTTGCCGACTGCCCTGCTGGCCCAGGGCAGCGGCTATCGAACGCCGCCCGACGCGATCGCGAAGATCCTCGATTCGCCAGGCGCCCCCGTCGTGACGGCGAGCCCCGACCGGCGCTGGCTGCTCATCACGTCGTCCGACATCGACGACATCACGATCGACGAGCTCGCGCAACCGACGCTGTTCCTCGCCGGCCGGCGCATTCGCACCAATCCGATTCACAACATCGAGCTCGTCGGGGTGCGGTCAGCACGGATGCAGGCGCTCGACGGGGGAACTGACATCACCATCGACGTTCCCGCGGGCGCTCGGCTCACGACGCCGCAGTGGTCGAACGACAGCCGGCGACTCGCGTTCTTCAACATCACGGCGGACAAGATGGGCTTGCGGGTGTTCGACGTCGCGAGCAAGCGCACGCGCACGATCAGCGCTCCGGGGCTTACGGGCCGCCTCGCCGCGCCGCAGTCAGCCGGATGGTCGCGCGATGGACGGCATTTTCTCTTCACGTCCACCACGCGCGCGGGTGAGGCACTCTGGGTCGCCGACGCCGATGCCGGCACCGCGCGCCGGCTAACGCCCAACTCGATCAACTTCGTGACCGGTGGATGCGCATGGTCGGCCGGGCGCGCTCCTGCAGTCTGTCTCCTCTATCCCGCAGGACGTGGCGCCGAACCGAAGGAGCCCGCGGCACCGTCCGGCCCTATCGTCCAGGAGTCGTTCGGACGCTCGGCGCCAACGCGCACGAACACCTACCTCCTCCGGAACACGTACGACGAATCGTTGTTCGATTACCACTTCACGTCGCAGATCGCCGCGGTCGGCCTCGACGGCAAGATCACCCGACTCGGCGCACCGGCGGTGTATACGCAGCCCCTCGTCTCTCCCGATGGGAAGTATCTGATCGTCCGTACCACGCGCCGTCCGTACTCCTACCAGGTCGGCATGGAGGCGTTCCCGACGCGCACCGACATCTGGACGCCGGATGGTGCGGTGGTTCGTACGATCGCCGACCGGCCGTTGCTCGACAACCAGAGCAGTCTGCGCGATGCCACGAGCCCAGGGATTCGCACGGTGATGTGGCGCGCGGACGAACCGGCTACGCTGGTGATGGTCGAGGCCCTCGATGGCGGCGACCCGCGACGCAACGTGCCGAAGCGCGATCGCGTGTCGCTGTTGCCGGCGCCGTTCCGCGGCGCACCGACGCCATTCGTCGACACCGAGTACCGGTTCGGCGGGATCAATTGGCTGTCGAGGAACGTCGCACTGCTGTCCGAGTTCAGCCGCCAGCAGACGCGCGTGCGCTCGTGGGTGATCGACCCGACGCAACCCAACGGCGGCACCCCTCGCGCACTCTGGGACTACAACAGCGAAGATCGCATCGCCGCGCCGGGCAACATCATGACGGCCTATGATGTCGCCAGCGATCGCTTCCTGCCGGTAACGAGCAGCGACGGGCGGTACTTCTACCTCTCCGGGCCCGGCGCCTCCAAGGAAGGCGACCGACCGTTCGTGGATCGCATGGAGATCGCCACGGGCAAGACCGAGCGCATCTGGCAGTCCGAGGCACCGTACTACGAGCTCGCGATGAACCTGCTCGACGTCGATGGCCAGCGCGTCCTCGTGCGCCGGGAGTCGCCGACCGAACGCCCGGACTATTACGTGCGCGACCTGCGCTCGAAGCAACTCACGCGTCTCACGTCGCTCCCGGATCCGCAGCCGTTCTTTACCGGTGCAAAGGGCGAGCAGATCACCTACAAGCGCGACGACGGGTTGCAGCTCTCCGGCACGCTTTACCTGCCGCCGGGCTACGACAAAGCGCGCGACGGACGCCTGCCCTTCTTTCTGTGGGCGTATCCGGCGGAGTTCATGAGTGCGGATGCGGCCGCGCAGATCGTTGGCTCACCGTACCAGTACCGGCGTCCAAACCGGCAGGATCACCTGCTGCTGCTCGCCGCCGGCTACGGGGTGCTCGACAACCCGACGATGCCGATCGTGAGCCAGAATGGAAAGGAGCCGAACGACACCTACAACGAGCAACTCGTGTCCAGCGCGAAGGCAGCCATCGACAAGCTCGTGGACCTCGGCGTCGGCGACCGCGAGAAAATGAGCGTCGGTGGACACTCGTACGGGGCGTTCATGACCGCGAATCTCCTGGCGCACTCGGACCTGTTCAAGGCGGGCATCGCACGGAGCGGCGCGTACAACAGGTCGCTCACGCCCTTCGGCTTCCAGGCGGAACCGCGAACGTACTGGGAGGCGCCGGAGATCTACAACCGGATGTCGCCGTTCAATTACGCCGACAAGATCAAGGAGCCGATCCTCCTGATCCACGGCACGCACGACAACAACCAAGGCACCTTCCCGGTTCAGTCGGAGCGCATGTTCGCCGCAATCAAGGGGAATGGCGGCAATGTGCGATACGTGCAGCTGCCGCTCGAATCACACGGCTACGGCGCACGCGAGAGCAGCCGTCACGTGATCTGGGAGATGGTGACCTGGCTCGACAACCACGTAAAGAACACCAGGCTCACACCGTAACGCTCAATTGCAGCTGGGCGTGCTGCTGGTCATGTCCACCACGCAGCGCTGCGTCACGCCCGCGATCGTGATGACGACGTCGGCCTTGGAGGTGCCGTTGAACGTGATCGTGCTGCGCAGCGATGTGGACAGCCCCGCTGCGCTCACCACCACATCCTGCGTGATCGTGCCGGACCTGGGCCACGCCGACGTACCCGACGTTCCGCTACGCTGCACGATGTTCGACAGGGTCGACGTCATCGACATGTCCACCTGCTGCGTCACGCCGCGCGAGCTGACCACGCCGCGCATGGTCATCGAAGTCGTGCCGTCGAGGACGTGCGTATCGGTGCGCAGGCCACTCAGCACGATGTCCTGACGCTGGTCGATCGTCACCACGGTTGCGCCGTCCGTCATTGTTCCAGTGAGCCCCGTTCGCGCGCGAACAGATGCGACGCGGCTCGGATCCCACGTCGACATCAGGGCGCCGCTTGCATCCATGAGCCAGTACGTCTGCGCGAGCGTGAGGCCGTCGAGGGTGACCGGGGCGCACACGTAGCCCAGCGCGGGTCCGTTGTATTGGCAATTCGTCGGCGACGGCAGGTTGAGTGCCGCCGTGGCCGTCGGACCAACGACACCTACGTCGGCGAGCGCGGGCAACCGCATCTCGGCGAAGATCTGAGCGAGGTCGTGCGGCGCTGACGTCTCCGGCGCGGTGGCCGTGTCGGAGCTGCAGGCTGAGAGAGTCAGGGCCAGCGCAGCGATCGAGGTGCGAATCGGTCTCATGATGTCCTCACGTTTCACTGTCGGACCGTGCGACGGGGCGAGCGGAATCGCTCGACCATTCGCTCCACGATCCGGGATAGAGCTGTGCGCCGAACAGGCCGGCGTGTTCCATGGCGAGCAGGTTGTGGCAGGCCGTGACGCCCGAGCCACAATAGCATATCGCGCGCGCGGCGGGGACGTCGCCGAGCAGGTTCGTGAACTGGTGCCGCAGCTCACCCGTCGGGCGGAAGGACCCGCGCGCGTCGAGGTTCGTCTTGAATGGATGGTTGATCGCGCCGGGAATGTGTCCCGCGACCTTGTCGATCGGCTCGACCTCGCCGCGGTACCGTTCGGGGGCGCGGGCGTCGATGACGCGATAGCTCGAGTCTCGCGTACGAGCGGCGACATCGTCGGCATTCGCGATCATGTCCGGGCGCGGCGTTCCGCTGAACGGCGCCGGCGTAGCGTGCGACGGACCAGATGCGACGGGACGCCCTTCGGACGTCCACCGCGCGAAGCCACCATCGAGCACCGCGACGGCATCGTGGCCGAGCCACCGGAGCAGCCACCACAGACGACTGGCGTACATGCCGGCGTCCTGGTCGTACGCGACGACCTGCATGCCCTTCGCGATGCCGAGGGTGCCGAGCGTGCGAACGAGGGCGGCGGGATCGGGGAGCGGGTGCCGGCCGTTGGTGCCGGTCTTTGCGCCGGACAGGTCGGCATCGATGCTCGCGAACACCGCGCCCGGGATGTGTGCCGTCTCGAACTCGCCGCGTCCCCAGTCGGGATCCTCGAGGCTGTGGCGACAATCGATGACGGCCACCGGCTCCGTGTTCTGTCCAGCGGCGAGGGCATCGGTGGAAATGAGCGTTGTGTGGAGCATGGCCGGAAAGGTACCGTAGGCGTTGCGCGCATCCATACGCTGTTGCGCACCAGCAACAGAAACACTCGACATGCGCATTATCTAATCTGTTGCCCCATAACCACTTACGTCATAAACACAAGGGGAGCACAACTTGCCTTAGCGATTGTGATTCGCATTACACCCGCAGTGCGCAACAGCTTCCCTTTTCCCGGAGCACCTCGTGAAGTTGACCTCCCAGTCGATCGCGCTTGGTCTTGCCCTCGTCCTTGGCGCTGCCGCCTCGGCGACCGCGCAGGACGTCACGCCGAATTTCGGCGCCACCGTTCCCGCAGGCTGGTTTACCGACCGGTACGAGCCCACCACGTTCGCCCTCACCAACGCCACGCACGGCCGGAACAACGTGCTGAACATCGGCATCACGCAGGCGACGAATGCCGCCAACCGTCCCTCCGGGCAGCAGGGGACGTTCTACAACACGCAGGGTCGACAGCACCTGCTCAGCGTGGCTCCTGGCTCGTACACGCTTCAGGCCGACCTGTGGGTCGATGCCGCGTGGGCGACCAACGCACAGGGCGGCAACAACAGCCGTCGCACGGACATCTGGGGCGTTGCAGTCGATGGTGCCGGCAACCCGTGGGACTATCCGATTCTCGGCTTCACGAACGGTGGCGGCACGGGCCTGTTCCGTGGCTTTGACGTAAACACCGGCCTGTGGCTGAACTACGCCAACCCGGTCGTCTACAATGCGTGGAACACGCTGTCGATGTCCTGGGACGCGAACACCGCCATCTATTCCTATTCCGTGAATGGCTCGCTGGCCGGTACGGTGCAGGGCGATGGCATTGCGGTCGGGATCGGCGCGATCATCATGCAGGCGTACAACTTCAATGATCCGACGCTCGTCGGCTTTAACGGCAGCTCCGATTACACCGCCGAGTGGAGCAATGTGGAAGGCGTCGTCGCCACGCCGGAGCCGGCGTCGATGGTGCTTCTCGCGACGGGCCTGGTCGGTGTCGCTGGCTTCGCGCGTCGTCGTCGCAAGGCATAAGTACGACTGGAGTCCTTGTAGTAGCAGAACACGCGAGCGCCCCGGGATTGCCGGGGCGCTCGTTTTTCTCGGCCAGGTGCGCTGTTCGCCCGCGGCGCAAACGTGCAGATCCTTCGGCTGCGCGCTCGCGCGGTCCGCTCAGGATGACGGGGGGACAGGACGACGCACCAGCGTTGTCATCCTG
>JBKJMP010000655.1:0-3774 GCA_046596395.1 Gemmatimonadaceae bacterium | reverse complement strand
CGGCGGTTGTCGGAAAGGCGCACGCGCTCAAGGGCCAGGCGATCGCGGCGTTCGTGACGCTGCGCGAGGGATTCCACCAGTCGCCTGCATTGCGTGATGAACTGCGGGACTTCGTCGCCCAGAAGATCGGCGCGATCGCGCGGCCCGACGACATCCTCTTCAGCGCGGACCTTCCCAAGACCCGCTCGGGGAAGATCATGCGGCGCCTCCTGCGCGATATTGCCGAGGGGCGCGCCCTCGGCGACACCACCACGCTAGCGGATCCGAACGTGGTGAACTCCCTCAAGGACATGTACGAAGCCAATGAAAGCTGACCTCCGAAACACCCATCGCGGCGTTGCCCTCTCGGTCATGCTGCTCACGCTGTCCACCGCCGCCGCCTGCCGAGCGAAGTTTGGCGAGTTGAACGACGGATCCACCCGGGCAATCGCCTATCTCCTGGACTCGGCCGGACGCGAGGTGGGACAGGCCCGCTTCACGCAGGCACCCGGCGCCTCGGCGCTCGACTACTCCATCACCATTCAGCGCGGCGCGACCACCGGCCAGCATGGCGTTCACCTGCACGCCACGGGATCCTGCGATCCGACGACGAAGTTCGAGAGCGCCGGCGATCACTTCAATCCGGGCGGCCGCAAGCATGGCCTCTCCTCGCCCGATGGTCCGCATGCCGGGGATCTGGAAGCGCTGACGGTCGATATCACGGGAGCCTCGAAGTTCACGTCGCGCACGCCGCGGATGACCCTCACACCCGGGCCGAGCTCGCTGCTCGACGCCGATGGCAGCGCGATCGTGCTCCACGCACTTCCAGACGATCAGCGCACTGACCCGTCGGGGAGTAGTGGTGCGCGCATCGCCTGCGGAGTCGTCACCAAGGTCTGATCCGCTTCCGCCCCTTGCCCCGGAAACGACGCCACAATATCATGCGCGGCACAATCCAGACAATATCGATCGGGATTAAACCTCGGACGTCCGCCGCGCATGCCCTGTCGTCGCTCATTCCTCGTTGGGATTTCGTATCTCGCTGCAGTTCATACACTTGACGCGCAAGACACCACACGCGCGCACAAGTTGACGGGAGTCGCTGTCACCGAGCGGGCCGACGCGCGCAAGGGATACGTGGTGAAGCGCAGCCGGACCGCCACCAGGACGGAAACACCATTGCGCGATGTCCCGCAATCGGTGAGCGTCGTGACGCGCGCCCTCATCGCCGACCAGGCGATGCAGGGGATGGCCGACGTGGTGCGCTACGTCCCTGGCATCACGATGGGTCAGGGCGAGGGTCATCGCGACGCGCCCACGATACGCGGCCAGAGCTCGACCGCCGACTTCTACGTCGACGGCGTGCGCGATGACGCGCAGTATCTCCGGGATCTCTACAACGTCGAGCGCGTGGAAGCGCTCATGGGGCCAAACGCGATGGTGTTCGGGCGCGGCGGCGGCGGCGGCGTCATCAATCGGGTGACCAAGGAGCCACTCCTGACACGCACCGCGAGCATCGGCGTAGAAGGTGGCTCGTTCGGCCACAAGCGGACGAGCGTCGATCTTGGAGGTTCCTTGGCTGGAATAGCGGCCGGCCGGCTCAATGCCCTGTATGAGCGTTCGGGCGGATTTCGGCGTGCCATGCGGGTGGAGCGGTCCGGCGTGAATCCCGAGCTTGCGCTCGCGCTGGGCGCCGAGACGGTCGCGCGCGTTGGCTTCGAGCATTTTTCCGACGAGCGCACCGTCGACCGCGGCCTGCCCTCGTTTCAGGGACGGCCTGCTCCCGGCGACGTGACGCGGTACTTCGGCGATCCGGCGTCGAGCCCCTCCCGCGCAGCGGTGGACGAGGCCCATGTCAGCGTATCGCGAGGCGGCTTCCGGAACCACACGCGGTACGCCAACTACGACAAGTTCTACCAGAACGTCTATCCCAACGGGGCGGTGAACGGCGCAGGCACGCAGGTGAACCTCGCCGCTTACAATAGCACTACCGGCCGATCGAATCTCTTCAACCAGACCGACGTCACCATCCGCGCGCGCCGGCACACCGTGATCATCGGCACGGAGCTGGGCAGGCAGGGCACGAGCAACTTTCGCAATACGGGCTACTTCAACAACACGGCAACGTCATTTACGGCGCTCGTCGCGCAGCCCGAGACCGCTCCGTCGGTCACCTTTCGGCAGAGTGCAACCGACGCCGACAATCGCGCCATCGCGACGGTCGCCGGCGCGTACGTGCAGGACCAGGTCGTGCTGGGTGCGCACTGGCTGGCGATCGCCGGGCTGCGCGTGGATCAGTTCACGGTTCGCCTCACCGACAATCGCGCCGCGTTGGGGATTTCGCCGCTCGCGCGCACGGACCGTGTTGTGTCCCCTCGCGTCGGTCTTGTCTTCAAGCCGGCCGGAGTGGTCTCTCTCTATGCGATGCAGGGCGAATCCTATCTGCCCGGCAGTGGCGACCAGTTCTCGTCGCTGACGGTCACGTCGCGGACCCTCGAGCCCGAGCGGTTCGTCAACCGCGAGCTGGGCGTGAAGTGGGACGTGGTGCCCGACCTCGCGCTCACGCTTGCGGCTTATCGTCTCGACCGCAGCAAGAGCGTCGCGACAGACCCGACCGACGTGGCGAGGTTCGTCCAGACCGGCGCTCAACGCTCGACGGGCGTGGAGCTTGGCGTCTCCGGCAACGTGACGGCGCGCTGGCAGGTTTCCACGGCGTACACGGCGCAGCGAGCGCGAATCATCAGTGCGACGACGGCGGCGAAGGTGGGAGCGACGACGCCCCTCGTCCCGGAGCGCACCGCGTTCCTCTGGAACAAGGTGCAGGTCGCACGCGCGGTGGCCATCGGTTTGGGCATCGTTCATCAGGGCGACTCCTTCGCGGCGATCGACAACACCGTCGTCCTGCCGTCGTTCACCCGTGGCGACGCGGCGATCTTCTACACGATCACAGGAAAATTGCGCGCGCAGCTGAATGTCGAGAACCTGACCAACGCGCGGTATTACTGGACCTCGCACGGCAACAACAACATCATGCCGGGTGCGCCGCGGACACTGCGAGTGTCGCTCAACGCCGGAACCTAGATGCCTGTGGCGCCGGCCACGCGCTCCGCGTGCAACTCGGCCGAGGACGATGCCACGGGTGATGGCGAAGAGGACCTGGACGGTCAGGAGATGGTGAAGTCGGCGCATCGGGAAGTCGCTATGGTATGTTCCCTGCGCTAGCGCTTGTCATCCTGAGCAACAGAGTTGTCATCCTGGGCAACGCGAAGGATCTTCACCTCACCCGCCGACGATTATGTGGAGCTTCCTCAAGCGCCTGTTTCCAGAGAACATCTTCTCGCGCAAGATCGATCCAGGCGCGGAGCGCCGCCTTCGGCTCGCCCAGGCGCGCGCTGAGGAGTCGATCATCCGCACGCACGTGGACAACGCGCTGATGTTCGTGGACACGCTGGCCGAGGATCTCACCTTCGACCGGGCGATCGACTCCTACGTCCGGCAGATGTCGATTCCCGAGCCGTTGGCCAGCACGGTGGCGACGCGTACCCTCGTCGTGCTCGGTCAGGACCTGGTGCCCTATCGCCGCCGCTCGCGCGAAGAGGGCGGCGATCCGGCCGACGATTCCCGTGAGATCGCCGGGAAGGAGATCAGGCGTGAACTGCACGCGCCCGAACGACAGGCGCAGCGCTTGCGCCAACGTCGTCAGCGTGAGGGTCTTCGCGAGGCCGGGCACGCCCTCGAGCAGCACGTGGCCGCCCGTCAGCAGGCCGACCAGGACGCGCTCCACCATGATCTTTT
>JBKJMP010000370.1:0-3523 GCA_046596395.1 Gemmatimonadaceae bacterium | reverse complement strand
ACGCGTCAGCACGGACGGCGCATTCTCCCCCATCCCCTACTATCCGGGTAGCGAAACGCGCTGGAAGGTGGTTGCGTCGTAGCTGAGGAGTGCGGAGTCCTGCGTTGTGCGGGCGTTCCTTGCAAGGAGGAGCAGATCCTTCGCCCCGGGATTCTTGAACGCCGTGGCAAGGTGCTCTGCCGTGACCTCGACCCGCTTGGGGGCCTTCTTCTCGCGCTGACGTCGCTCGGTGGAGTCGCGCTCGACGACCGTTGCAACGGTCTGAGGCTTCGGCGGCGCGGGCGTGGTAGACTGCAGGAGGGCGACGACGAGATGTACCAGCATACCGAAAGGGCCCTGAGGTGGGAGGGGAGTTTCCCCTCGTACGCCTCCTCAACTTGAAAGTTTCCTTGACGCCCCTGCGCGCACGCAGGTATCGGATTGACGCCCCTGCCCCTCATCCATGCGTTCCTTCCGCTCGAGCCTCCTCGCCCTCCTCCTCCTCGCGCCCCGATCCTTCGTTTCGCTCAGGATGACACCCTCGTCGCTCAGGATGACAGCCTGGCGCTACGCCATCGCGATCCTGCTTGCGAGCGCCGGGAGTGTCGGAGCACAGGCGCAGCCTGGCATCGAGCGTCTCGCGTGAATCGCCGGCTGCTGGGAGATCCGCTCTGCGACGCGCGTGGTCGAGGAATATTGGATGCCGCCGAGGGGGGGCAGCATGCTCGGCATGGCGCGCACGGTCGTTGGGGATTCGCTGCGCGAGTTCGAATCGACGCTCATTCGCTCGAGGGGTGGTCGCATCGCGTACGAGGCGAGCCCCAGCGGACAGAAGCCGACCGTCTTTCCCGCGATCCACGTAAGCGACGACAGCGTGATCTTCGAGCTGCCCGGGCACGACTTTCCACAGCGGATCGGGTACGTGCGTCGCGGTGGTGACTCGCTCGTGGCGTGGATCGAGGGGGCGCGAAACGGGCAGGTGCGTCGGATTCCGTATCAGTTCGCGCGAGTGGCGTGTCCCAAGTAGGAAGGATCGAGGTGCAGATCCTTCGACTCCGCTCGGGATGACAGACCTCTTCGGTCGGTCTCAGTGGTGGAAAGAGCGTTGTCACGGAGAGCACGGAGGTCACGCAGGAAAACCATGGCGTTCTGCTTCTCTCCATGACCTCCGTTTCTCCGTGTCCTCCGTGTCAACGCTCTTGCACGCAGCCGGTCGAGGTGCAGATCCTTCGCTTCGCTCAGGATGACAACGGCGCCGGGATGACGGTCAGCGCATCACGACATTGTACTTCGCGAGAATCTCCCGCACGCGATCGAGCGGAATCGCTTCGATCGTCCGCCCGCGGCTCGTGACCGTCGTGGCCATGAAGAGGGAGTTGTAGATCGCCTCCTCCGTCGCCTCGATGACGCCTTCGAAGAGCGCGGACATGTCGTCATTGGGAAGCTGCATCGTGGACAGCACGCGCACCGTGGAGTCCGTGGGCGCGCGGCCGAGGTTCGGCGGAGCCCGCCGAACCGATGCCGCCGTCGAGAAGGCGATCACGAAATCGCCGGAGCCATTGGACCCGCTCGATCCAGTGCGGGCTAGACCCGACATCGCGCGCGCCGCGAGGCGCTCGAGGTTACGGTCGGAGAGCGGTGCATCGGTCGCGACGACAATCATGATCGACCCATCGCCGCGTTCGCGGTCGAGCGCTCCGCGGAAGGCATACTTGCCCAGCTCGCGGCCGACCGGGACGCCGAGCACCTGCAGCACACCGCCGAAGTTGCTCTGCACGAGGACGCCGACCGTCCAGCCGCCGAGCGTTCGAGGAAGCGCGCGCGATGAGGTGCCGATACCGCCCTTCCACTCGAACGCCACTGTTCCCGCACCTGCGCCAACGCTTCCCTCGGCAACCGCGCCAGTCGTGGCACCGTTCAGTGCAGCGCGAACGGCATCCGGGGTTACTTGTCGAGACCGAATTGCGTTCAGTGCGCCGTCGTTGGTCTCGCCCACCACCGGGTTGATGGAGGGGACACGTTCCATCCCAGGCTGCGCGAGCAGCTCACTCACCATCGCGTCGGCCGCACGCCACACACAGAGCGTGCACGTGAGCAGGATTGGCGTCTCGAGCTCGCCAAGCTCCTTGACCTGCGTCGCGCCGATGAGTTTGCCATACGCATTTCCCACGAACACCGCAGCCGGAACGCGATCGAGGAAGACGTTGCCCGAATGCGGGAGGATCGCCGTGACGCCGGTGCGAACCGAGTCCCCGATCGAGATCGTCGTGTGTCCGACGCGTACGCCGGCGACGTCGGTGATGCCATTGTTGGCTCCCGGGTGGAAGATCCCGGGCGCCACGCCGAGGTCGCGGGCGCGAGCGCGTTCCTGCGTGTGGGCGTGGAGTGGGTTCGCGATGAGAATCGCGGTGCTGAGCAGGAGCAGTCGATGTGAGTGCATGAGCGGAACATGCAACACGCCCTTGACGCGCGCACCCCTCGCGTCCTATTGTGAGCGCATGTCGTCTCGCTCGGGCTTTTACCGCGTCTCCTTTTATTACTACGGCTTTCCCTCGACGGGCCGTGGCTGGAGACGTACGCGCGACTGACCGGAGCTGACCCTCCCCGCCTACGAAACCGCCTCGGGCCCGTGGATCTCCACGGGCCCTTTTGTTGTTCATCACCTCGCTCCCCGCACACGGACTCGCCATGATCATCATCACACGTCCCGACATCACCGACGACGAGCTCGATCACCTCCGTGAGCGCATCGAGGCCGCAGGCCTGCATACGCACCTCTCGCGCGGAGAGCACCGCACGATCATTGGCTGCATCGGAGACGAGGCACGCCTCGCGGAGCTCCCACTGCGCTCGATTCCCGGCGTGGAGTCGGTGTTGCCGGTGCTCAAGCCGTACAAGCTCGCGTCGCGCGAGTTCGTGGTGAATCGCACGGTCGTGCGCGTCGGCGACAACGCAGCGATCGGTGGCGGTGACATCACGATCATCGCCGGTCCATGCTCGGTGGAGAACCGCGCGATGATCAACGAGACAGCGAGTGCCGTCCGGGACGCCGGCGCCACGATCCTCCGCGGCGGCGCGTTCAAGCCGCGGTCGTCGCCCTACGCATTCCAGGGGCTCGGCAAGGCTGGCTTGGCCCTGCTTGTGGAGGTGCGCGCCGAGCACGGGTTGCCGGTGGTTACGGAAGTCATGGACACGCGCGACGTGGATCTCGTCGCCGAACATGCGGACATGCTCCAGGTTGGCGCGCGCAACATGCAGAACTATTCGCTGCTCGCGGAGCTCGGCCGCGTGCAACGCCCCGTGCTGCTCAAGCGCGGCCTGTCTGCCACGATCGCCGAGCTGCTCATGGCCGCCGAGTACATCATGGCACACGGCAATCACCAGGTGGTGCTGTGCGAGCGCGGCATTCGCACATTCGAAACGGCGACGCGCAATACGCTGGACGTGGCGGCGATTCCGGTGCTCAAGAAAGAAACACATTTGCCGGTCATCGTGGATCCCAGTCACGCAGGCGGTCGCGCGGATCTCGTGGCGCCGCTCGCGA
>JBKJMP010000346.1:0-6194 GCA_046596395.1 Gemmatimonadaceae bacterium | reverse complement strand
GTCGTTGCGTCGAGCGCGCGCATCATCTCGAGCAGCACGCTGCGACGGGCGCGCGGCGCGAGCACGGCCGGCTGCGCGCTCGCGATCGCGAGGCCCACCGGATCTGCCTCGGCGTGCGCCACGGACGCGAGCCCCACGGCGACTTCGCGCGCGAGGCGCCACTTGTCGAGCGCCGGCAGCGGGAACGCCATCGACGCCGACGCGTCGACGATCATGCTCGTCCGAAATGTTGCGCGATCGGTGGTGAGCCGCACGTATGCCCGGTCGCTGCGCGCGAGCAGGCGCCAGTCAACACGGCGTGGGTCGTCGCCCTGGCGGTACGGCCTGAACTCGCTGAACTCCGACGAGTTGCCGCGCAGCTGCGACGGATGCGCGCCGAGCGTCGCGCCCATTACTCGGCGAGCCGCCGGCCAGCGTACGCCGCGGACGGCGTCGAGCAGCGCGCCGTACGGGCCCGGCGGCACCTAGATCACCAGCCCGCTCCGCGGCGGCGTGACGCGCTGGAGCATGTCAGTGATGATGTGCTCGGGCGTTAGCCCTTCCGCTTCGGCCGAGAAGCTCGCGAGCACGCGGTGCCGGAGCACGGGGAGCGCGACGCGCATGATGTCCTCGGGCGCGACCGCCGCGCGCCCGGCGAGAAAGGCGTTCGCCTTCGCGCCGAGCACGAGCGACTGTCCCGCGCGGGGCCCTGCGCCCCAGCGGACGGCGCGCTTCACCAGCGCCGTCGCCGACTCGTCGTCGGGACGCGTGGCGCGCGCGAGCTGCGCGGCGTAACGGAGCGCTGCTTCACTCGCGGCCACGTCGCGCACCGCGCGCTGGAGCGCGACTGCCTCGTCCGCGTCGAGTACCGGACGCAGCGGCTCCTGGGTCGCGCCCGTGGTGTTGCGGAGAATGGAGATCTCGTCGTCGAGTCCGGGATAACCGACGCGCACGTCGAACAGGAAGCGGTCGAGTTGCGCCTCGGGCAGCGGATACGTGCCCTCCTGCTCGATGGGATTCTGCGTGGCGAGCACGAAAAACGGCTCCGGCAGTCGCAGCGACTCGCCAGCGGCGGTCACGCGGTGCTCTTGCATCGCTTCGAGCAGCGCGGCTTGCGTGCGCGGCGGCGCGCGATTGATCTCGTCAGCCAGGACGATGTTCGCGAAAATCGGCCCGCGGACGAACCGAAAGCTGCGCGCGCCCGTTGCATGATCCTCCTCGAGGATCTCGCTGCCCGTGATGTCGCTCGGCACGAGATCCGGCGTGAACTGGATGCGCCGGAAGTCGAGTGCGAGCGCCTCCGCGATCGAGCGGATCATGAGCGTCTTGGCGAGGCCGGGAACGCCGACGAGCAGCGCGTGGCCGCCCGCTGCCAGAGCCATCAGAATTTCGTCGAGCGCCGCTTCCTGTCCGACAATGCGCTTCTGCACCTCGAGGCGCAGGCGCATGAGGGCGGCGCGGAGCGCCTCTGGCGACGCCGACTGCGCGTTGCGCGCCCGTGCGCTGGCGGAGCTTTCGACCGTGGCGCTCAGCGGACGGCGCGCCGGCGGCGGTAGGTGATCAGGAAGCACGAGCCATCCTTCGCGCCTGCTTCGGCGAGCGTGGCGTACTCGTCGAGCACCTCGAATCCGCGCAGCTTGAGCACGAAGTCGGTGTGCGTCTCACCGGTACCACGCAGCGCGTCGAGTGCGTGCTCCTTCAGCGACATGATTGTGTCGCTTGGCGAGATGCGCGCCTTCACCGTGTCCCACTGCTCCGCCATCTGGACGCGCACCGTGATCGACGGCGCGCCGGCGTCGGCGATCTGGATCGCATCGCCGCGCGCGCGGAGCTGGGCAACGAACGGCTGCGTCATGACACCACCGGCGGCAGCGTGGTGAAGAAGCGGGCGATCTGCATGTCGAAGAGGTACGTCGAGCCGGTCACGAGCGTCGCGCCATCGCGCGGCGTCGCCGCGAGGATCAGCTCTTCCCCACCCTGCCCGCGAAACGCCACGTGCGTCTCGCTTTCGGCCTCGAGGAATACGGCGTAGAGGCTGTTGTGGCGCGAGAAGAACCGCTTGGCATTGGACAGCACCTCCGCGGGGGGCAGCGAGGTGACGAATTCCTGAAGGGTGCGCGGTGATGTGGTCATGGCGGCGGCGAAAAGACGGTGAATGACGCAGGCGCTCGATGTCCTTCGACAGTGCGCCGCGACGAATGGTTGTGGAAGCTTAATCAGGCGCCGAGTGGACCGGCGTCCCGCCCTACGGGCGGTCGGGATCCCGGTACTCGATCGGCAGCTCGACGCGGAACGTCGACCCTTCACCCGGTGCGGACTCGAGATAAATCTCGCCGCCGAGGAGACGCGCGAGACGCTGCGCCAGCGAGAGCCCCAGTCCTGACCCTCCGTAGCGCCTCGTGCTCGACCCGTCCGCCTGACGGAACTCCTCGAACACGAGCCCCTGCATCTCCTCCGGGATGCCGATCCCTGTGTCGACTACGCGGTACACCACGCGGTCGTTGCGCGTCGCCACGGACAGGCGCACTTCACCTCCTGGCGTGAACTTGTACGCATTCGAGAGGAGCGCCACGAGCAACTTCGCGATCTTGCGGCGGTCGCTCACCATCATCACCGGCGACTCCGGCTCGCTCACGCGCAGCGCCACACCGTCGGCGCGTCCACGCGTTGCGGCGATCGCGTCGTGCATCGGGTCGCGGATGTCGAAGGCGGTCGCGACCGCCTGGAGCGTGCCGCGCTTGAGCGTGGTGAGCTCGAGCAGGTCGCCAATGAGGTCGAGCAACTGCTGGCTGGACGACTTCACCTGCGCGAGCGTCCTCCGCTGCTCGGGTGTCACTGGACCCCCGAGCCCCTCCTCCATGAGCGCGATGTACCCCATCACGGCAGTGAGGGGCGTACGTAGCTCGTGCGAGATGTTGGAGAGGAATTCGTCCCGCACCCGCCGAGCCTCGAGCAGGGCGACGTACTGCCCCTCGAGCTCGGCGTTCGTCTCCATGAGCGCGGCGTTCGCCCGGCGGAGGTCGTCGATCAGGCGGGCCTTCTGTGCGGTCGCGGCCATTTGATCGGCAACCATGCGGAGCAGACTGCGCGTCTCTGGACTGATGGCGCCCGCATCCTCGAAGTAAAAAGCGACGGCGCCAAGGACGCCGTCGCCGGTCTGAAGCGGAAGCGCGACGATGGCGCGGAAGCCCAACTCACCTGCCACCTCCGCCCAGTCTTCCAGCGAGGGATCCGCCATCACGTCCGGCACCTCGATCACGCGTCGCTCGGCCGCAGCCTCGCCCGATGGGCCGAAGCCCAATCGCACTCGCATCTCGCCGAGGAACGGCGTGAATCGCTCGGGCCAGTTGTGGACCGCCGCGAGGCGCATCAGCTCGGACGCGCCATCCACAAGGTAGACGCACGCGAAGCTGGCACCGACGAGCGGGCTGACCCGGTCGAGCGCGAACTGGAAAACCTCTCCAGGGCGGTCTGCCGTGAGAAACGCGTGAACGATCTCGCGAATGGCGATCAGCTCACGCAGGCTCGAATCGGGCGGATTCGGCGGCGCGCGAAAGCGATCGGAGGTCAGCGGTGTGATCCGGGTCACACCGCCAATATGTGAGATAAACGGTTGCGTGGCCAGACGTTTATGCCTTTTTCAAGTCTGGGCCTACGGCATGGGCAAATGCCCCGACTCGCTCCGCGCGCTCAGAATCGCCACCGATATGCACCGCTCTCTCAGGACGACAATGCTCCAGGCACTGCTGGCCATCGCGATCGCGTATGCCGTCATGCTGCTCGTGGCAGCGGTTTTTCAGCGACGGCTGCTCTACTACCCGCAGGCGCTGACCACCGAGTTCGCCGCCGAGCGGGCGGTGTCGCACGGACTCGAACCCTGGCGCAACGCGAGCGGCCAGCACATCGGCTGGAAGCTGCCCTCGCGGCAGCCACCCGTCGCGAGCGTGCTCGTCGCGCACGGCAACGCGGGCTCCGCGCTCGACCGCACGTACGTCGCACGCCCACTGCACGACGCCGCCGCGGTGGACGTCTACCTGCTCGAGTACCCCGGCTACGGCCTCCGCGACGGCTCGCCGAGCATGGCGACCCTGCTCGCCGCGGGCGACGAGGCGTTCGCACTGCTGCCGGCGAACTTGCCCCGCTACCTCGTTGGCGAATCGCTCGGCTCGGGTGTGGCGGCGCACGTCGCCGGCACGCGCGGCGCCGAGGTCGCGGGCGTCGCGCTGTTCATGCCGTTCGACAACCTCGCGAACGTCGCGCAGGCGGCCATTCCGTTCCTTCCCGTGTCGCTCGTGTTACGCGACCGGTTCTCGCCCGAACAATCGCTCGCGACCTATCGCGGTCCGTTGAAGGTCGTGCTCGCCGAGTTCGACGAGGTCATTCCACCTCGGTTCGGCCAGCGGTTGTATGACGGGTATGCCGGGCCGAAGGAGCTGCAGGTGGTCGCCGGGGCGCGACACAATGATCCTGCGGAGCAGACGCCCGGATGGTGGAAACGGGTATTCGCGTTCTGGGAGGCGAATGCCGCTCGACAATAGCTGGCTCTGCCCTGAACCTGTCGGCTTGATTGCTCGGTGACAGCGTCAATTCAAACCCAGACCGCGGAACGCTGATGACGCAGCAACTGCGCACGCCGACGTCGCTCTAACAGCGTTGGAGGGAACTGCCGAGATTACAGATTTGAGACTGCGCATCACACGGAGTGCAGAACGATTTGCGGTTGGGCAGTGGTCAAGCTCTCGTTCTCGAGAAGCGGATGGGCAACTACGTCGCATTGTTGCTGTCCGACGTGGCCGATGATGTGTGCCACGGCAACGTCTGTGGGCGACCTCCCTTTCCTGGACTGTCGGCCAAGGGGCAAGTCAGTGCACCGCTGTCGCACAGTCTGGCGATCGTGCCTACCAGGCCGTTCAACGTGGTTACAGCGACGTCGGCGTGCGCGGTTGCTGCGCCATCAGCGTTCCGCGGTCTGGGCTTCGCGGTCTGGGCTTCAGTGTCGCCTTTCGCGAGCGAACCCCAGCGGCAGTCACCGCGACTTCGGCGGCGAGTTCAGCGTCCGCACCTCGAGCCGGTGGATCAACACCTTCGGCGGCGTGGCGAGCGTGTACGCCACGGCATCCGCAACGTCGTCCGCGGTGAGCTTCCAGTCATCCGCCGACGTCGGGACCTTGCCCCCAAACTCCGTGACCGTTCCTCCCGGCATGATCACCGACACCTTCACCCCCTGGTCGCGCACCTCGAGCATCAGCGACTCGGCCCACGAGGTCACGAAGGCCTTCGTCGCGTTGTAGCAGCTCCCGCCGACGAATGCGCTGCGTCCGCCCACCGAGCCGATGGTGCAGACGTGCCCCGCCCCTCGCGCGAGCATCGCCGGCAGCACCGCGCGCGTCATGTGATACAGCGAGTTCACGTTCAGGTCGATCATCCGGTGCCACTCGTCTGCGGTGAGATCGACGAATGGCTTCATCACGCCGATGCCGGCGTTGTTCACAAGGACGTCGACGTCCATGCCCTGAAGCTCGTGTGCGATCGCGCCCGCGTCGGTGAGGTCCATCGGGACGACGCGAGAGACCCTGCCCAGCGCCGCGATATCGCGCCCGAGTCGCGCGAGATCGTCGCTGGCGCGCGCGACGGCGACGATGTCGTAGCCCCCGCGTGCGAGCCGAAGGCAGATCGCGCGTCCGATGCCGCGCGACGCACCGGTGACGAGCGCCGTGGTCAACGCGCCACGCGCAGGATCGCGCCGTAGATCATCTTCGTTCCGAACTCCAGACTCGCGAGCGGCACACGCTCGTCGTTGCCATGCATCCGGTCCTCGTCGTTCTGGTTCATCGGAAACGGTAACAGGCCGAACGCCTGCATTCCCCAGGTGCGCAACCGGGCGCTGTCCGTGGCCCCCGTGCTCAGATAGGGCACGACGATCATGCTCGGGTCGAGCGCGTGCACGCTCTCCGAGATCGCGGTGAACATCGGCGACGCGAAGTCGGACGCCGGCGCATCGTCGCCGCGCGACGTCACCGCGACCGTGACCAGCGAATCACCAATCACCTGCTGCAGCCGCTTCACCACGCCGTCCACCGATTGTCCGGGGAGGGTGCGCACGTTGAGCGTGGCCGTGGCCTCGGTGGGGATGACGTTGGTGCGAATGCCGCCGGTCACCAGGGTCGCCGAGATCCCGTTGCGCAGGACCGCGTCGAACACGGGGATGCGCTCGA
>JBKJMP010000255.1:0-17511 GCA_046596395.1 Gemmatimonadaceae bacterium | reverse complement strand
TTTTTCGCGATCTGACGTTCCCCGCCGGCAATCGTTGCCGAGTGGCGCGCGCATCGCGGGGCGATCGCGCAGGTGGGGATATTCAATATGCTGTCGTATCTGCTGGTGCTCGTGGCGCTTCGGGCAGGGACGTCGAGCTACGTGCTCGCCGTGCGGCAGCTCAGCATTGCCATCGGCGTGCTGCTCGGCTGGAAGCTGCTCGGCGAGGACCTCGCATGGCCAAAGCGGGTAGGTGTGTCGTTGCTCGTGGCGGGCTGCCTGCTGGTCGCACTGGCTTGACCGATGACTGACACGATGAGACTTGCGATCCTCTCCGACATCCACGGCAACCTGCCGGCCCTGGAAGCCGTGCTCTCCGACATCGAGGCGCGCGGAGTGGATGCGATCGTCAACCTCGGCGACTGCGTCACAAGTCCGCTCTGGCCGCGCGAGACGTATGAGCTGCTCGAGGTGATCGGCATGCCGACGGTGCGCGGCAATCATGACCGGCTGCTCGCGGAGACGCCGATCGATGCAATGCCCAGGTCGATGCGGTTCACGCACGAGTCGCTGACGGCGTCGCAGCGCGATGCACTCGCTGCGCTCCCCGCGACGATCGAGTTGCAGGGCGGCGTCCTCGCGATGCATGGCACGCTCGAGAGCGACAAGCGCTACCTGCTGCACGACAAGGTCGATGGCCGGCTCGCGCTGGCGTCGGGCGCGTCGGTCCGCTCTCGCCTGGAAGGGGTGAACGCCGGGCTCGTGTTGTGCGGCCACAGCCATTCGCAGCACGTGGCAGCAGTCGGCGGGATGCTCGTGGTGAACCCTGGCAGCGTCGGCGTTCCGCGCTATGCGGATGACGACGACTTGTTGGTGGCCGAGGCGGGCTCGCCGCACGCGAGGTATGCGATTGCGACGCGGCGGGAGGCGCGCTGGAGCGTGGAGCTCTTCGCGCTCGAGTACGACTGGTCGGTGGTCGTCGAGCGCGCGACGGAGCATGGTCGCGCGGATTTCGCGGCGGCCTTTCTCGGCGAAGTGGCGTAATGCGCGGGTGGCGGTGGGCGGTTGTCGCTGGAGTCATCGCGACTGCGGGCGGCTGCACGGAGTCGGCGGCGCGGGAGGATGGCGCGCAGGCGCTCGCCGTGTCGAGGCAGCCCGATACCCTCAGTGTCGCGGAGTTGTATGAGCGAGCGGCGCAGTTGCCGCGACTGCGCAGCCTCCTGGTGTGGCGCGATACCGGGCTCGTGGGCGAGCGGTACTTCAACGGCGCAACGGCTACCTCGCCGGCGAATGTGAAGAGCGTCTCAAAGACGATCATCGCGACGCTTGTGGGAATCGCGCTCGAGCAGCGGCACATCGACAGCCTGCGGCAGCCGATCGGCGAGCTGCTCGTGGCGGAAACTCGCTCCCTCGATGCCGAGCGCCGCGCGGTGACGCTGGAGGAGCTGTTGTCGATGCGCGCGGGATTCCGGTCCACGAGCTTCCAGTTCTACGGCGCGTTCGTCTCGAGCCGCAACTGGGTGAATCACGTGCTCACGCGTCCGTTCGAGACAGAGCAGGCAGGGATGAGCTACAGCACGGGCAGCTCGCACCTGTTGTCGGCGATCCTCACGCGGCAGACGGGCACCAGCACGCTGCGCTACTACGATCGTGCGCTGGCCACGCCGCTCGGCATCCGGGCGCGCGCGTGGACGACGGACCCGCAGGGGATCTATTTCGGCGGCAACGAAATGCGGATGACGCCGCGCGAGATGGTCACGTTCGGGCGGCTGTTCCTCGACGGAGGGCGGGCGTCGAATGGGCGGCAGGTGATCACGCCGGCGTGGATCGACAGCTCGTGGGTGCCGCGCGGGACGTCGCCGTGGAGCGGGAATGCGTACGGCTATGGCTGGTGGATGCGCGACGTGGGCGCCACGCGCGTGTACTTCGCATGGGGATACGGCGGGCAGTTCATCTTCGTGGTGCCGGAGCGGCGGATGGTGGTGGTGACCACGTCGCCGGCGGACGAGACCTCCCGCGACGGGCGGCATCTCGATTCCATACACGAGTTGGTTGATTTGCTCGTTGGCCGCTAGGACCTGCACTTCTTGTTTTACGTTTGACGGATTTCGCCGATCTGACGGATCAAACCTCGGGCTTCCTTCAATGCACCGATCCTGACCCCTCAACCAGAAAACAATCGGCACTTTCGTTCGTGGCGGCATGCATCGCGCGCACGGGATGGTTCGAGGCAGTTATCCGTCAAATCCGCATAATCCGTCCAATGTGAGACAGGAAGGTTCTTGCTTTCTGGCCTGGCCTGGGGAGGGTCCAGTCAGCCAACGTTGCGCCACCAGTGATCGAGCGGCGGCAGCATCGCAGGCTCCACGAAGTGCCCGGGGCGCGGGATGGCGATACGCACCGCCGATCCTTCGGCGGCCGCCACCAGGCGATCCGGCGGCTCGTTCCACGCGTGGAAGGCGAGGTTGAACGTCCCCCAATGAATCGGCAGGAGCACGCCGCCTGAAATCAGCCCGTGCACCCGGAGGGCATCCTCCGGATTCAAGTGTATGTCGGGCCAGAGCGTATCGTATGCACCGATCTTGATCATCGATAGGTCGAACGGTCCGTGCTTCGCGCCAATGCGCGAGAGTCCGTCGAAGAAGCCCGTGTCACCACTGTGGAAGATCCGATGTGACGGACCGGCGATCACCCACGAGGCCCAGAGCGTTTGATTGCGCTCGGTGCCGCGGCCGGAGAAGTGCCGAGCCGGCTGCGCGGTGATCGCCAGCTCGCCGACGCGCGCGGAATCGCCCCAGTCGAGCTCCGAGACGCGCGTCGCTGGAATGCCCCAGTGCTCCAGATGCGCGCCGACGCCGAGTGTGGTGATCCACTGGACACGAGCCTGAAGCACGCTCCTCGCGAGCGTGCGCACGGCGCCCATGTCGAGATGATCGTAGTGGTCGTGCGTGATGATGATCGCGTCGAGCGCAGGCATCTCGGCCAGCGGCAGCGGCGGCGCGTGGAAGCGCGTCGGTCCCACGAGCGGGATCGGCGACACGCGCTTGGCGAACACCGGATCCACGAGGACGCGAAAGCCGTCGATCTCGACCAGCGTCGTGGAGTGGCCGAGCCAAGTGATGCGCAACCCCGACGTCGGTGGCGCGTCGTAGGAGACACGCGTCAGCGGAACGATCGGAATTGCGCCGCGGGGCACGCGCTCCTCCTCTCCGCCGAACTGCCGGCGCAGCATGGTCAGCATGCTACCGGGAGCCATCATCGAGGTGGGCACCGGGTTCTGGAAGGCGCCGTCCCGAAAGTTCGGCGAGGCGCGCACGTTCAGCAGGCGCTGCCCCTGGGGCGCGGCGCCGACCACCGCGGGCATGATCATGGGCGGGTGGGGGATGAGGCGCCGCGAGAAGCGAGCGCCTCCTGGATCGGGGCGACCATCGCGCCGGCGATCACCGCATTGGCGCGCTCGGTCACGTGTCCGATGAAATCCAGCCACACGGTGGCGGTATCGCCGTCGAGCGCGCCCGAAAGATTGCGAAACCGCCGACCCACGATGGGCTGCATGGCCGAGTCGATGGTGGCCGCCGCGCGTCGGTTCAGTGTGCGAAGCATGACGTGCACGGGTTCAGTGCTGGATGTGTCGACCAGAGCCGCCTCGAACGCCGTGAATGGCTTTGTCGTCGAAGCCGGAGTGGGCTGCCAGAAGTAGAGCACCTGGAAGCCATAGGTTCCAGCGAGCGCCTCGACAAGGGCGGCGGTGCGCGCGTAGCAGTCCACGATGCCATGTGCAATCGCAGCCGTATCGACCTGCGACGAGCCCGGCACGCCCCCGGGTCGTATCGACAGCCGCTCTCGCATCGTGCGCACCAGCGAGCCCACGTCGCGCGTGGTGCGCTGGGTGAGCACGCGCCCCAGCGCGAACTCGAACGCGCGGCGGGTCTCGTTCTGTGGCAGCCCGCACCGCGGACTCATCGAGCTCGAGGCGGCGTCGTTGATGCCATCGTAGAACACCACGACGTCCGGCCTCGCCCCATCGCGAAGGAGCATCTCGAGTTGCAGCACTTCCTGCGTGAACACGTAGCCCGTTTCGCCGTAGTTCGTCACGACGACATTCGCCGTATCGTCCGCGGCAAGGGCAGCCGCGACGAGCGATGGAATGGTGAACGCATCGCGCTGTCCCGTTCCCCACATCGTCGAACCGCCCAAGAAGAATACCTGTCGCACCGGGGCGCCCGCCTTCACGCCCTGCACGGTGCGACGGATGCCCCCACTATCGACGTTGACGGTCGTGCCCGACATCGGCCGACGGCGCCAGTAGACGTAGGGCGCCCACTCCATCTGGAGGCTCGCGTCGTACTCCGCGAGATACGCCGGGTACCACGCCAGTCTCCGATACGGATGATCGTCGCGCTCGGCCCTGTCGTCGCTACCGCTGCTCGCCTTGCGAACGACCACCAGGAACATCACGACCACGACGAGCATCACCAGCGTGATGCCGAGAAGGTTCCAGCCGGTGCGAACGGCTCGGAACACCACGAGCAGGGCAGAACGGACAACCTTTCCGTAGCTCACGCGCGCTAGAAGATCGTATAGATGAAGGGTGCCAGCACCGATCCCTGCGCGAAGACGAGCACCGTGCCCACGATCAGCATGACGAGGACGAGGGGCAGCAGCCACATCTTCTTGCGGGCGCGGAGGAACAACCACAACTCTCGGAGCAGACTCATTTGGTCCTCTAGAATTGGTGAAGCATGGCGTCCTTGTCGGCGCTCGTGGAATGCTTCATCCAGTAGCTGCCTTCCGTCGCCTGATGTCGCATTGGATTGCCGCCGACGACGCGCCGCAGAACGGCCGTCGGCGTGAGCACGAGAAAATACACGATGCCCATGAAGATCGGCGTCGTCACGCGGGAGATCACCAATGCGAGCTTCATCCAGGCGGCGTGCACGGGCCCCATCTGCGCTGGAGCGAGCAGGCCGCCCACGATCAGGAGCGCGCCGATGCCGCCCAGGACGCGCGGCGGCACCTGGTGTCCGCGCCATGCGGAGAGCGCGGCGAGCACGAGGAACGCCGTGCCCACCACGAGGCCGAACCGGCGCCCCTCGGCCGTCGTCAGTCGAGCTGGAATTCGAGCTTCCACTCGTCACTCTCCTTCGATGCGGGTTGATCCGGCTTGAGCAGGAGGAAGGGCCCGAGCACGAGCGCATCAAGGTGCGTGCGCATGAAGCAGCGATAGGCGTCTTCCGGCGTGCACACGATCGGCTCGCCGCGCACGTTGAACGATGTGTTCACGACGACGGCGCATCCGGTGCGATCCTCGAAGGCCTTGATGAGGTCGTGGTAGTTCCGGTTCGTCTCGCGGCTGACGGTCTGGATGCGCGCCGAGTAGTCGATGTGCGTCACGGCGGGTATGCCCGAGCGGACGACGTTGAGCTGGTCGATGCCCCAGAGGTTTTTTTGCTCGCCCGACATCGCGATCTGGCGCTCCTTCTTCACCGGCGCGACGAGCAGCATGTACGGCGACTCCACGTCGAGCTCGAAGTAGTCCGATACGCGCTCGCGCAGCACGCTCGGCGCAAAAGGCCGAAACCCCTCGCGAAACTTGATCTTGATGTTCATCTCGGCCTGCATCCGCGGGCTCCTGGGGTCGCCGAGGATGCTGCGTGCGCCGAGCGACCGGGGGCCGAATTCCATGCGTCCGTCAAACCAGCCGACGATTTTCTCGTCGGCGAGCAGGTCGGCCGCGCGCGCGATCACCGACGCGCGATCGAGCCGCTCGTAGTGCGCGCCCTGCGAGATGAGGCACGCCTCGATCTCCGCATCGGTGAACGATGGGCCGAGATACGCACCACGCATGCTGTCGCGCCCGGGAACGACCATGCGGGGACGACCGAGATGGCGATGCCAGATGAGTTGCGCCACGCCGAGTGCGCCGCCTGCATCGCCCGAGGCGGGCTGGATCCAGAGCCTTTTGAAGGGACCTTCGCGCAGCAGGCGTCCGTTACCGACACAATTGAGCGCCACGCCACCAGCGAGGCACAGGTTCTCGAGTCCCGTCTCACGATGCGCCGTGCGCGCCATGCGGAGCATGACCTCCTCGCAGACGACCTGCACCGATCGCGCGAGATCCATCTCCTTCTGCGTGAGTTTCGACTCGGGAACGCGCGGCGGCCCTTCGAACAGGTCGTGAAACGCCGGGCTCGTCATGGTGAGCCCCGACAGGTAGTTGAAATAGCGCTGGTCGAGCGTGAAGGAGCCATCCTCGCGCAGGTCCATCAGGTGCTTGTAGATGCGCTCCACATACTTCGGCTCACCATAGGGCGCGAGTCCCATCACCTTGTACTCACCGGAGTTGACCTTGAAGCCAGTGTAGTAGGTGAAGGCCGAGTACAGTAGCCCGATGGAATCAGGCCAATGGAGCTCCTTGAGGATGGAGAGTTCATTGCCGCGCCCCGCCCCGATCGACGCGGTTGCCCATTCGCCCACCCCATCCATTGTGAGGACGGCAGCCTCCTCGAACGGGGACGGATAGAACGCGCTGGCCGCGTGCGATTCGTGATGCTCGGCATACATGATGGCGCCCTCGTAACCGAGCTCGCGCCGAAGGTCCTTGTCAGTGTAGAGCTTCTCCTTGATCCAGAGCGGGCCGGCCAGGAGGAACGACTTGAACCCGCGAGGGGCGACGCCGAGGTAGGTCTCGAGGATGCGCTCGAACTTGAGGAGCGGCTTGTCGTAGAAGCCCACCGCGTCGAGCCCATCGACGCCGATGCCGGCGTGCCGAAGGCAAAACTCCACCGCCCGCGATGGGAAGTTCGCGTCGCCCTTGATACGGGTGAAACGCTCCTCCTGCGCGGCGGCGACGATCTCACCATCCCGGAGCAGGCAGGCAGCACTATCGTGATAGTACGCGGAGATGCCGAGGATGTGTGTCGGTCGAGGGTCCGGCATCAGCTCGCGGGGGTTGGGACGGGCGGGCGCGCGCCCGTCGAGGCCACGGGCGCGCGAGCACAAATATGACGAACGCAATCCTGCCGCGAAACAGGCGAATCGCGAAGGGTGCCGCCATGCGTCAATACGCGAGCGACGCTCCTGGAATCAGTCCCACGCGCGTACCAGGCACTCGCGATCGAGTTCGCGCACCGAGCGGTGACCCGAGAGTGAGAGCGTCAGCTCGAAATCCGCCATGTAGTTGGCGAGGACGTCCTTCACGCCTTGCTCCCCGCCAAGCGCGAGCCCGTAGACATAAGGGCGCCCGATGCCGACGGCGCGGGCGCCCAGTGCCAGCGCGCGAAAGGCGTCCGCCCCCCCGCGAATGCCGCTGTCCATCAGTACCGGCAGGTCCGTGCCTGCGACGTCCATCACGCCGGGAAGCGCATCGATGGCAGCAATGCTTCCATCCAGCTGACGGCCACCGTGATTGGACACGATCACGCCATCCATGCCCGCATCGATCGCTCGGCGCGCGTCGTCCGCATGCAGGATGCCCTTGAGGAGGATCGGGAGGCGCGTGAGGTCGCGCAGGAAGGCGAGGTCCGCCCACGTGAGGCTCGGCCGCGAATACGTGGCGATGAAGCGACGGACCGCAGCGCGCGCGGCGCCCGAACGGAGATTGCTCAGGGTGCCACCAGGAACCTTGCGCGCCATGCGCACGACCGTTCGCACCGCAGCGAACGTGGTGCGGCCCGGCGGCGGCGCTGGCGGCAACGGCTCATCCAGCTTGCTCATGAACACCGGGTCGCTCGTGTACTGGCCGATCCCCATGCCGTGCATGAACGGCAGGTGGCCGAGCTCGAGATCGCGCGTGCGCCAGCCGAGGTTCGCGGTGTCCAGCGTGACCACGATCGCGTCGCACCGGCACGCCTCGGCGCGGCGGACAAAGCTCTCCACCAGCTCATCGTCCTTGCTCCAGTAGAGTTGGAACCACCGGGGCGCGTTGCCCATCACCGCGGCGCATGATTCCATGGAGTTCGACGCCTGGTTGGAGAACACCATCGGGAGCCCGAGCGCTGCGGCGGCTCGCGCCACAGCGACGTCCGCGCCCGCATGCGCCAGCTCCAGCACGCCGATGGGCGAGAGAATGAACGGCGCGGGAATCTTTCGTCCGAACAGCCGCACGCTCGTGTCGCGCAAGGAGACGTCGCGCAGCATACGGGGCACGATGCGCCAGCGGTCGAGCGCCGTGCGATTCTCGCGCATCGTGGACTCGGAGCCCGCTCCTCCGGCGACGTACGCGAACGCGCGCGCGGACAATGCCTTTTTCGCGGCGCGCTCGAGGCGGTCGGGGTCGAGTGGGATCCTCGGCTGCTTGCCCAGCGCGCCTGCGAGATAGATCTCCGTCTGCCGCGGTGGAACGGACGACGTCACGGAACCGGCCGCGCGCCCCAGGTACGCCCCATGCCGGCGAGCAACGCCGCGTACGTCTCGATGCCGTCCCACAGGTTCCCCACGCGGAGATTCTCGTCGGCGGCGTGCTGGTTGTTGTCGTAGTTCGCGATGGGCAACGAGATCATGGGAACGCCGAGGATCTGGTTGAACAGGTACGTCGGCCCAGTGCCGCCCGAGGTCGGAACCGAGAGGGGGCGTTCCTTGGCGCCGTCGCTCAACGCGGCGAGCACGGCCTGCCCGAACGGCCCGTCGAGCGGAGCGCGTGACGCGGGATAGCCGTCGCGCCACTCGATGCGTGCGACCTTGGGATGCGCGAGCAACACGGCCGCCGTCGCGCTGTCGCGCGTGACGAAATAGCCCTGCTTGCGCACGTGCGCCTCGACGAGCCGCTGTATGCGCTCGGGCTTCTGGTCGGGCACGAGCCGGAGATCAAACGACGCGAATGCCTCGGTGGAGATGGTGTTGGAGCCCGTCTCCCGCACGCCACCGACGCGAATGCCGCGCACGTTGAACGCGGGCAGCATGATCCGTTCAGCCAGGAGGGCACCGTTCGATTCCGTGCGGCCGAGGCCGAGTGCGCGGCGGAGCGTTGCGTCGTAGGTGGGGAGGGCGGCGATGGCGCGACGCTCCGCGGCGGTGATCGGCTTCACGTCGTCGTAGTAGCCGGCGATCCGAATGCGGCCGTCGTCGTCGCGCATGCTGGCGATGAGGGTGGCCATCATGGCGCCCGGGTTTGGGGCCCAGTTGCCATAGTGACCGCTGTGCAGCGCGCGCGTTGCGCCGTAGACGGTGAGCTCGAAGCTCGTGATGCCGCGGTTGCCGAACACCACCTGCTGCCGCCCGCTCTGGTGGACCGGGCCGTCGCAGAAGAGCCATGCGTCCGCCGCGAGGAGTGTCTTGTATTTCCCGAGGATCTCGCCGAGGTGCTGGGAGCTGGCCTCCTCCTCTCCCTCGAAGAACACCTTGATGTTCACCGACTGCGCGATGTTGCCGCTCCGCATCGCATCGACGGCCACGAGCATCGCCATGATGGAAGACTTGTCGTCGCCGGTGGAGCGGCCGTACAGCCGTGCTTCGGGGTCGATTCGGCTCGTGCCGGTCGGAATGGGCACGACCTTTCCTCCCGCCGAGACTTCCTTGTCGCGCAACACGGGGGACCACGGCGGCGTGGTCCAGTTGCGCGGTTCTACCGGCTGGCCGTCGTAGTGCGCGTAGAGCACGAGCGTTCGGGTCGCGCCGGAGACGAGCAGCTCGCCGTATACGGACGGCGGCGCGCCGGGCACGGTGAGCAGTTGCGTGTTCGTGAACCCGCGCCGGCCGAGCATCGCGATGAGGTGGTCTGCGTTACGACGAATGTTGACGGAGTCGCGAGCGACGTTCGGGATGGCGACGAGCTCGGCGAACTCCGTGAGGATCGCGCCCTCACGTGCTTCGCGGAACTGACGGGCGGCGGCGCGTGCCGCGGCGCCCGTGGACTGCGCGCCCGCGTGGAGCGCCGCGGATGAGAGGAGCAGTCCGAGTGCTGCGATGAATGTTCGGGTCATCCGCGTGTCGATAGGGTGGTTCAGGCCTTCGGGGGTTGCCGCACCGCGCGGCCGACGATGATGCTGATGTTATCGGTGCCTCCGCCGTCGAGCGCGTCCTTGAGCAGCTGGTCGCACACTTCCTTGGCCGTGGTCATCGCGCCGAGGCGCTCGGCGATCCGCTCGTCGGAGACGTGCTTGGTGAGGCCGTCGGTGCACAGGAGGTGCACGTTGTCCCAATCGGCCTTGAACCGCGTGACCACGGGAATGGCGCTCTCGCCCCCGAGTGCGCTCGAGAGGACGTCGGCGAACTTGGAGCGCTCGGCCATGGTCTGCGTGAAGACGCCCTGGTCGATGAGGTCCTGCGCGATGGTCTGGTCACGCGTGACCTGCGAGAGTGTGCCGCCGCGGTACACGTAGCAGCGGGAGTCGCCGATCTGGAGCAGGTAGTACCACGGCCAGACGCCCATCCAGAGGGTGAGCGTGGTGGCCATCGTGCGGCCGTGGGACGATGCCAGCGCCAGTGCCTGCACGGCCTCGTGGCTTCGCAGCGCCGCATCCTGGAGGGCGGTGATGAAGTGCTCGTCCTCGGCGTTCGCCCGGTAGTAGCAGTCCGTACTGCGGGCCATGTACTGCGTGGCGATCTCGAGTGCCGTCAGGCTCGCTTCTTCACCGCTGTCGGCGCCACCGACACCGTCGGCCACCATGGCAAGGAACGCGAGACGCTCGTCCTCCATGGGCAGGCGGTCGTGGTCGACGATGTTGGTCTGCACCACGTGAACACGCTTGTGGATCGTCGCGATGAGAAAGTGGTCCTGGTTCTTTTCGCGCACCTTGCCACGGTGCGAAATGCCATAGACGTCGATTTCCTCGTCGCGAGGCTTTGGGTTGGGCGCGGGCGCAGCGTGATCGGGTGTTTGCATTTGACCTCGGAGTGCGGGCCAGGATGCGAGCTAAGGTACCGCCGGCTACCCGGGACGCCAGCAATCGGTAGAACTGAGTGACTGGGCACCTTCCAGTTTTCCGTTTTCCGCTTTCCGTTGTCCGTTTCAATTCAGTGTTCCGTTTCCGATTCCGTTCTCCGTTTTCCGTTTCCAGTCTCAAGTATTTGGCGGTTCGAAAAGTAGGATCTCCGAGATTCCCGATTCGACGACGAAGGCGGCGGAATAGCCGGGCCCAACGTCGAGCGTGTGCAGGCTCCACGACTCGGCGGCGCCGGGATCGAGGCGGTCGGCGAGCAGGCGCGCGTCGTCTGTGGTGAGCGTTACGTCGAAGTGATCGAGGTTGCGTGTGAGGCCGTAGCCGGTCGCCTTGATGTATGCCTCCTTGCGGCACCATCCCGCGTAGAACGCGGCAACTAATCCTTCTGCCTGGTTGCCAGTAGCTGCGAGGGCAGCGCGCTCCGCGGGCGAGAACACCTTCGCGGCCAGGCGTGCGTAGTCGAAGTCCCGCTTCCAGCGCTCCACGTCCACGCCCACGCGGCGGCCGAGCGCTACTGCGACGAGCGCGAACGCGCCCGAGTGCGAGAGGTTGAATTCGATGCGGGGGGCGGGAGCTGGCGTCGCCAGAAAGGGCTTGCCGAGTTCGTCGAGCGCGAACTCCAGCGACTCTGGCGAGGTTGCGACGTACTGCGCGAGAATGCGCCGCAGCTGCGCATGCGCGGTGATGTAGGCGCGTCCGTCTTCTGGGCGGTAGAATCGGCTCGCGCGTTCGCGCTCAGCCGGTGAAAGGACGCCGATGAGATCATCGGCGTCAGCGACCACCTCTGCGACCACATCGAGCCGCACGCGCCAGACGTGCGCGGACCGATGGTGGAGTGGCGGAGACGGCGGTGGCTGCCACTCGCGGAGCGAGCTGGTCAGTCGCTCTTGCGCGTGATCGCGCGCCCGACGACCAGCGTGATGTTGTCCGTGCCCCCGCGGTCGAGCGCCAGCTTGAGGATCGCATGCGACACCTGCTCCGCCGACTCCATCGCGGAGAGGTGTGCCGCGATCTCGTCGTCGGTCACGTGCTTCGTGACGCCATCCGTGCAGACGAAGATGACGCAGCCGCGCTCGCGGACATCCACGCGCGTGATTTCGGGCGACGCTTCTGGTGCGCCGATGGCGCTCGACAGGACGTTGTTGAGCGGCGACGTGCGTGCGTCCTCCGAACTGAAGACGCCCTGCTCCACGAGGTCCTGCGCGAACGTCTGGTCGCGGGTCAGTTGGCGCAGCGTGCCACCTTGGTAGAGGTAGCAGCGGCTGTCACCGACCTGCACGACGTACAACCACGGCCACACCACGATGCCGAGCGAGAGTGTCGTGGCCATGCCGGATTCCTCCGGGCGATGGGCGGCCTCGCTGCGCACGAGTTCGTGTGCGCCGATGGCGGCGGCGCGGAGTGATGCCTCGAACTCGACGGCGTCGCCCTGGCCGGCGTTGTGGTAGCAGCGCAGCGATGACGCCACGTACCGCGTGACCGCTTCGGTGGCGATGCGGCTCGCGCGACTCCCGGCCGCACTCCCGCCAACCCCGTCGGCGACGAGCATGATCGTGGCCAGCCGCTGCCCACGCCGCGCGATCTCCTCGATTTCCGGGAGGCTGGTCCCGTGCACGACGACTTCCGGGTGCACCGTGCACAGGAGAAAGTGATCCTCGTTCTCGTGGCGGACAAGACCGGGATGCGTGAGGCCGAACAGGTCGAGCTCGTCGTCACGCGGACGAATGCTGCGTGGCACGCTCGAGATGTTGATCGGGGTGAGAATCGGCATCGCTTCTCCGCGGAACGGCTGGTCGGATAGCATGGCTGCTGCTGGTGAGACACCGCAAGGGGCGGTCGGGTGCAGATCCTTCGCTTCGCTCAGGATGACGCAAGGGACGCGCGCACCGAGGGCGCCACTATCGTTCCCAGCAGCTCGATGGCGTGCATCACCCGCTCGTGCGCGATGGCGCCGAGTGCCATCTGGGCGAGGTAGCGGTCGTGGTGAAAGAGCTCGTGCTGGGCAAGGATCTTGTCGATCATCTCCTGCGGACTGCCGATGGCGAGTGCGCCGCGCTCGGAGCGCATCGCGTCGAACTGCTGGCGACTCGCCGGCGGCCACCCCCGCTCCGCGCCGATGCGCGTCATGACCTCCGCGTAGGGCGGGAAGAACTCGTCGGCGGCGCGCTGGGAGGTATCGGCCAGGTAGGCGTGCGAGTTGATGCTCACGCGCAGCGTGGACGGATCATGGCCGGCACGACGCCCGCTCTCGCGATACAGGTCGATGAGCGGAACAAAGCGGTCGGGGGTGCCGCCGATGATCGCGAGGGCGAGCGGGAGGCCGAGCATGCCGGCGCGAGCGACGGACTGCGGGGTGCCGCCGACAGCGATCCACACGGGAATCGGTGTCTGTACGGGGCGCGGGTAGACGCCGACATCGTGCAGCGGGGCGCGGTGGATGCCGCTCCAGGTGATGCGCTCGCCCTCGCGCAGCTTCAGGAGCAGGTCCAGCTTCTCGGAGAAGAGGGCGTCGTAGTCGTCGAGATCGTAGCCGAAGAGCGGAAACGATTCGATGAACGAGCCGCGGCCCGCCATGATCTCCGCGCGCCCGCCGGACAGGAGGTCTACGGTGGAGAACTCCTGGAACACGCGGACGGGGTCGTCGGAGCTGAGCACGGTGACGGCGCTCGTGAGGCGAATGCGTTTCGTGCGCATCGCGGCGGCGGCCAGCACAACGGCGGGGGTGGACACGGCGTAGTCGGGGCGGTGGTGCTCGCCTATCCCGAAGACGTCGAGCCCAACCTGGTCCGCGAGCTCGACCTCCTCCATCAGGTCGCGGAGGCGCTGCTCGGCGGAAATGGAAGGGTTGAGATCGGCGAAGGTGTAGACGCCAATTTCCATGGCGGTGAATTGGTGAGTTGGTGAATTTGGTGGGTTGGAAAGAGCAAACGCCGTTGAAGCTATCCGGACGCGTGGCGAGGAGTTCTTTTCCCTCGTCCCCTCGTCGACTCGTCCTCTCGTCCTGCTTTCGCCCTCTCGTCCTCTCGTCCGTGCGCTTACTCGCCGCTCTACTCTGCATCCCAATGCTCGCGACGGCCCAACGGCCCCTCTCCCTCGCCGGCCGCAGCGTCGTCCACGCGCCTCGAGGCATCGTGGCCACGAGTGAACCGCTGGCCAGCTCGGCCGGACTCGCGGTGCTCCAGCGCGGTGGAAATGCCATCGACGCGGCGGTGACGGCTGCGGCGGTCCAGACTGTCACCGAGCCGATGATGACCGGCATCGGCGGCGACATGTTCGCGATGGTGTGGATTGCGAAGGAAGGGCGCCTCGTCGCGCTGAATGCGAGCGGGCGGGCCGGGGCGCTCATGACGCGCGAGGAGCTCGTGCGTCGCGGGCGTACGCGCATGCCGACGCGAGGCATCGAAGCAGTCACCGTACCGGGCGCCCTGGCGGGATGGGACGCGCTCCTGAGGAAGTACGGAACGATCACGCTCGCCCAGGCACTCGCCCCCGCGATCCGGTTGGCCGAGGAGGGCTTTCCGGTAAGTCACTTCATTTCGGATGAGTGGAAGAGCGAGCGCGAGATGCTCGCCAGCGACAGCGGCGGTCGGCAGACGTACATGCCGAACGGGCATCCGCTCGAGCCGGGCGAGTGGTTCCGCAATCC
Organism: Gemmatimonadaceae bacterium; assembly: GCA_046596395.1. Taxonomy (GTDB): domain Bacteria; phylum Gemmatimonadota; class Gemmatimonadetes; order Gemmatimonadales; family Gemmatimonadaceae; genus AG11. The sequence continues at coordinate 3,006 of JBKJMP010000255.1, read as the reverse complement.
CGACTATGCGCGGACGCTGCGCGAAATCGCGCGCGGCGGGCCCGCGGTGCTGTACGGCGGCGCGCTCGGCAAGCGCATCGTGACCCACACGCAGAAGATCGGCGGGTTTCTCACCGTCGCCGACCTCAGAGCGAACAAGGTGGACTGGGTCACGCCCATCTCCGTCGTGTTCAAGGGCTATCGCGTCTGGGAGATGCCACCGAACAACCAGGGCGTTGGCGCGCTCGAGATGCTCAAGATCCTCGAGCCGTACGATCTCACGGCGATGGGGCACAACTCCCCCGCGTACCTGCATCACGTGATCGAGGCGAAGAAGCTCGCGTACGCCGACCTCGCGCGCTTCGTGGGCGACGCCGATCACCTGACGTCGCCGATGTCGCACTTGCTGAGCGCCGAGTTCATCGCTGGGCGACGCAAGCTGCTCAACACCACGCAAGCGCAGCAGCGCGTAGAGCCGGGACCGGCGCGCACGGCGAGCGAGACGGTCTATATCGCGACCGCTGACAGCGCGGGCAACATGGTGTCGTTCATCAACAGCATCTACGATCACTTCGGATCCGGGATCGTGGTGCCCGGCACGGGCTTCGTGCTGCACAACCGCGGCGCCGCGTTCACGATGGACACGGGGCTGCCGAATACGGTCGCGCCGGGCAAGCGGCCGTTCCATACGCTCATCCCCGGCTTCGTCACGCGGCCCTCGAGCACGATGGCGCCCGACGGCAAGGGCGACACGCCGTACATGAGCTTCGGCCTGATGGGTGGCGGGATGCAGGCACAGGGACATGCGATGTTCCTGCTCAACCTGTTCGAGTTCGGGATGAACGTGCAGCAGGCGAGCGACGCGGCGCGCGTGCGCCACATGACCGGGTTGCGTGTGGAGCTCGAGGCGCCGATCACCGATGCCGTGCGCGCGGCACTCACCGCGATGGGACACCAGCTCTCCGATGGCGAGCGCACGCAGTTTGGCGGGTCGCAGGCAATCATACGTTTGGTCCGTGGTTACTCAGCTGGATCGGATCCACGGAAGGACGGCCACGCGGTGGGTTACTGATGCGCTCCGCGATCATCGTTGCCTCTGGGGTGTTGCTCGCGGCGCCGGCGCACGCGCAGCGACCGGCGACATTCTCCGCCGACGTACGCCAGTTCATCACCGTGGATACGTCGCTGCTGGCGCTGACGAACGTCCGCGTGATCGACGGCACGGGGGCGCCGGCCCGAGCCAACCAGACCATCGTGATCGAGCGCGGAATCATTCGCGCCGTCGGCGACGCCGGCCGAGTGACGATTCCCGCCGGCGCACGGGTGCTCGACCTCCCGGGACGATCCGTGCTACCCGGCCTCGTCATGATGCACGAGCACATGTTCTATCCGTCGGGCGGCGCAGGCGTCTACAACCAGCAGGGCTACAGCTTTCCGCGCCTGTACCTCGCCGGTGGTGTGACCACCGCGCGCACCGCGGGCAACATGTCGGGTTACGCTGACCTCGAGCTCAAGAAGGCAGTCGACGGCGGTCGCGCACTCGGTCCCGCACTCGACGTCACCGCACCGTACCTGAACGGACCCGGACTCGGCATCAACCAGGTGCATGCGCTCAGCGGGCCGAAGGATGCCACCGAGATGGTCGCGCACTGGGCGGACCGCGGTGCGACGTCATTCAAGACATACATGCAGATCCGCCGAGACGAGCTGGCGGCGGTGGTGGCCGAGGCGCACCGAAGGCGGCTGAAGGTGACGGGTCATCTGTGTTCGGTCACGTATCGCGAAGCCGCGGCAATCGGCATCGACAACCTGGAGCACGGGCTCGTTGCGGCGAGTGACTTCGTGAGGGACAAGCAGCCCGACCAGTGCCCGGGTGGCGTGATGGCGTCGCTCGCGGCGCTCGACGTGGCGGGCGAGGCGGTGCAGTCGCTCATTCGCGACCTCGTCGCGAAGCGCGTGGCGATCACGTCCACGCTCACGGTGTTCGAGACCTTCACGCCGGGCCGGCCGCTGGCGCCACAGGGCGCGCTGGACGCGATGCTCCCCGAGGCGCGCGAGCAGTACACGAGGCGGCATGCGGCGATCGCGACACAGGCATCGTCGCCGTATGTCGCGATGTTCCCGAAGGAGATGCAGTTCGAGCGCGACTTCTTTCGTGCGGGCGGGCTGTTGCTCGCGGGGACGGACCCCACTGGGTACGGCGGCGTCGTGGCGGGTTACTCGAATCACCGGCAGCTCGAGTTGCTCGTCGAGGCGGGGCTCACGCCGCTCGAGGCGATACGGGTGTCCACGCTCAATGGTGCGCAGTACCTGGGGCGGGCGGACCGGATCGGGGCGATCGCTATTGGGAAGGCCGCTGATCTCATGGTAGTGAACGGCGATCCGTCCGCGAGGATCGCGGACGTCTCGAAGGTCGAAATGGTCTTCAAGGATGGCGTGGGCTACGACTCGGCGAAGATATTTGCGTCGGTCAAGGGGCGGGTTGGGCTTCATTGAAGGCGTGTGGACAGCAACTGCGGTTGTGATTCTACATTGGACGGATTTGGCGGATTTGACGGATCAAACCTCGGGCTGGCTTCGGTGCATCGACCGGCAGCCCTGCAGCTGAAAAATGAACTCTCGATGTTTTCTCAACGCGGAGTCTGATATCGCGCGCCGTGGATGGATGGAGGCAGTTATCCGTCAAATCCGCGTAATCCGTCCAATGTGGAAAATCGATTCTGCTGTCTGGGTTCCCGTAGCGATCATCAGCCATCTGTCATCAGGAGATGTGGTGCGAGCCGTCTTGATCGTTCTTGCCAGCATCGGCCTCGCAGCAACCGCCGACGCGCAGATCCGCACCGTCACCAACGGCGTCCGCGTACCCAAGCTCGCGATTCGCAACGCGACGATCGTCGATGGCAACGGGACGCCCGCCTCCGGCCCCCCTGACATCCTCATCGAGGGCTCGCGCATTACCTCGGTGACCTTCCTCGATCCGGTCGCCGTGCGCGCCGGCAGTGCGAAACGACCGGCGGCCGACGCTGA
>JBKJMP010000233.1:0-3169 GCA_046596395.1 Gemmatimonadaceae bacterium | reverse complement strand
TCGAGCGCATCGCGCTCGTGCCCAGCGCGCAGGTGGGGATCGCGCGGACGCGCGCTCCCCGGATGCTCGACCTCCTCACGCTCGGCGCGACCGGGATGGAGCGCGGTGGCGAGGCCTGGGTGCCCACGCGTGACAAGGCGCGCCTGCGACTGCCGGTGACGGCCGACGAATCGGGGGCGGCGCGCGTGCAGCTGCGCCTGCGCGCCTACAAGCTCATCGATGCCCCACTGCTCGCGCTGGTGAACAAGAGCCACCGCAACCTGCTCGACCGGGCGGGGCTGGCCGAGACCGCCGCTCGCACCGCGGCGTTCCCGACCATCGCGGGCGCCGACAGCGCCTTCGCACGAATCGAGTGGCTGCGCGACGGACGGTATGTGCGGGGTGAGCGATGACGACGACGGCCGTCCCGTCGATCGTGGTGCAGCCGAAATCGCTGCTTCGGCGGATGTGGCATGGGCTGCGCTTTCGCGATGCCCTGCTGATCACCCTCGTGCCGTTGACGCTGCTCGTGCTCGTCTTCGCCGCGTCGGTACGGGACTACCTCACGTCGCGCCGCTACGACGACTGGTTTGCGCGTGAGCGCACGGTGGCGTCGGCATTCAGCGCGCGGCTGCATGCGATTGCGAGCCTGCCGCGCAGCCTGCGGCTCCGCGACCAATTGCCCCCGGACGCGAGTGATGCGGGGATCATCCGCTTCGAGACCCCTGCCGCCCTGTGGGATTCGCTCGAGGTGGAGCGCGACGGCGCGTGGGCCACGTGGGTGGAGACCGATCTTCGCTACGGGGGCACGGTAATTCCCGTCCGCGTGCGCAAGCGCGGCGACAACAGCATTCACTGGCTCACCGACAAGCGCACGCTCACGGTGCGCACGCCGCGCGACGACTTCTACAAGCGCTTCCAGACGTTCGGGCTGTCGGGCAAGGACGTGCTGCCCTCGTGGCTCGCCAATCACCTCGCGAGCGACTTCGAGCTTCTTGCCCCGTCCACGGCGATCACGCCGGCCTACCTGAACGACCGCTTCTACGGGACCTATCGATTCGTCGAGGTCGTGGACGAGTCGTTCCTTCGGCCGTTCGACCGGATGCCGGGGAACATCTTCCGCGGCGATGCGGCCGAGCGTGGCGAGTACCACAAGGGAGCGCCGCGCAACCTGTTCGAGAACCCGTACCTGTGGGACCGGCCCGCAGCGAACCAGCGACTGACGTCGGCGGGCGACGTGCAGCTGCAGCTGCTGCTGCACGATGTCGCGGGGACGACGTTCGCCGATCACGAGCGGCTCATGAGCCGGCTCGATCGCGACGAGTGGGCGCGGCTCTTCGCGTACCTGTTCCTCGTGGGCGATCCATTTCACATGGACGCCGTGCACAACCAGCTCCTGTATGAGGATCCGTCCACCCAGCGCCTGCATCCGATTCCGTGGGACATCCGGATCCTGCCGCTGTCCGCCCCCGAGAAGCCGCTGAGCGACCTGTTCCAGGCCACGCTTGCGGATCCGTTCGTGCTCGATGGGATGATGCGGGAGATCGCGCGGCGCATCGAGGGAGATGCGTTCACGCGGTTGACGGATGGCTTGCTGCGGCGCGCCGATTCCGCGCGTGGCCGGTATCTCGCGTACGACAAGTTGCGCAGCGGCCTCGTGCCGGATGTGGGCGACGCGGATGCCACGCGCGAGACGTTGCGCCGCAACGTGGCGTTCCTCCGCACGTGGCTCGCGACGGACACGGTCGCCTTCGCCGCTTCGGCAAATGCGGGCACGCTCGTCCTCGACTTCGAGACGCGCGGATTCGTCGGGGCGGACCTGACTGGATTCACCGTGGAGGGGACGTCGGCGGCGGCGCTGTCGCTGCGGCTCGACGCCAATCTCGACGGCGTGCTGGATCCCTCGGATCCGATCATCGCGACGGAACGCACCGCGTCGGGCGCGGTCACCCTGCCGCGTCCGGTGGCGCTCCATCCTGGCTGGAAGGTCGAGACGCGCACCATGCGGCCCGGGCACATACCCTACCGGATGTTCCTGCCGGGCGTGCCGTCCGGCGCGAGCGTGCGTCCCGTGCTCGCGAATCGTGCAACGGGCAGGCCCGTGGCGGTCGCCGCGTGGGAGTCCGATGCCACCATCCGTGCGGCATCGGCGTGGCACCCCTGGCGGTTCACCACGGCGCCAGCGCGCAGGCATCGTTTCGCGGGCGACATGCGGATCGACGAGACGATCCGCATTCCCGCCGGCGACACCGTGATCATCGCGCCGGGCACCACGCTGCGGCTCGGCCCGGACGTGTCGATCATCTCGAGGGGTTACCTCGAGGCGCGCGGAACGGCTGCGGCGCCGATCAAGGTGATTCCGCAGACCCCTGGCGTGCCGTGGGGCACGTTCGTCCTGCAGGGGCACGGCGCGGACAGCAGCTTCTTGCACCACGTGGAATTCGTGCAAGGCGGCGGCGCGCTCGTGGACCGGATCGAGTACATCGGGATGATCAACGTCCACCGCGCCGACGGCGTGGTGTTCGACCACAACATCTTCCGCGAGAACCTCCGGAGCGACGACACCTTCCATGCGCTGCACTCGCGATCGCACGTCCGCAATTCGCAGTTCATCCGGGCCAACTCGGATGCGATCGACTACGACATCGCGAGCGGCGAGATCATCAACAACACGTTCGAGGCGACCGGGGGCGATGCGATCGACCTCATGACGTCCACGCCGGACATCATCGGCAACCGGATCACGGGCTCGGGCGACAAGGGGATCTCCATCGGCGAGAACAGCCGGCCGTTCGTCTTCAACAACGCGATCGACGGCTGCTACATCGGCATCGAGGTGAAGGACCGCTCGGACCCGATCATCCTGCACAACCGCATCACGCGGAGCGGCACGGGGTTCCGCGAGCGGCGCAAGAACTGGCGCTACGGCGGCGGAAGCTGGCCGACGGCTGTCCAGACGCTCTTCGAGGAGAGCGGCACGGCGTGGAAAAAGGACGTCTACTCGCGCATCACGCTCGCCAACGTGGTGGGACTCGATTCTGCATCCGCTGCGCTGAAGCTCGAGCCAGGCGACCTTGCGTGGCTCTATGCGATGCAGGGCATCACTCCACCATCGGCGGCGCCGCCAGGACTGCTCGACGGCTGGAGGCGCGTGACGCGTCTTCAGGTGCTCGACCAACAGGCGTTCGAC
>JBKJMP010000179.1:0-5220 GCA_046596395.1 Gemmatimonadaceae bacterium | reverse complement strand
GTTCCATGACGTCGGGCTGCTCGACGAGCTGTTCGTGCAGATCGGCTCCGTGACGCTTGGGGCGGGGAAGCCGCTCCTCCCGCGGGCGATCACGAACCCCCCGCTCCGCCTGAATTCGGTACGAGCGGTCGGGACGGGGTTCGCGGAATTGCACTACGAGGTGCAACGGTCTCCGGCGACATAGCCGGCAACTGCTGGTCGTCGCTTGCAGGTGCAACCCGAGGCAAGGCGAGGTAGCTTCTTGACTGTGAGCGTCCCCAGGCGGATCGCGGCTGTCGCGATTGCTCTCCTCCTCGCTGCCAATCTTGCAGCAGCGCAGGTCGTGCGCGGGCGAGTGGTCGAAAGCCTGGCCGCCGCCCCCATCGGCGGTGCGGTCGTGTGGCTCAGCGATTCGGCTGGCGCCCTAGTCTCGCGCTCCATCACCGATTCCGCCGGCTCGTTCGTGCTGCCTCGGCTGCGCGGCGCCACGCGCTTCAATGTCGTCCGAATCGGTTTTCGTCCGCGTGAGATGGCGATGCCTGTTGCGGACAGTGCCATCGACGTCCGCCTCGAGGCCGTTGCCGCCCTGCTCGAGGGCGTTCGTGTGTATGCCGGCCGCGGCTGTCCGCGCGACCGTCGGGGACCGGGGGGCTTCGAGCTATGGGAGCAGGCACGTGCCGCCCTGCTCGCGACGCTCGTGTCGCGCGAGATGTATCCGCCGCGCATCCGGCTGATCGCATCGGAGCGCACGCGGGACCCGATCCTGGGTCGGGTGATGCACCAGCAGGTGAGCACGAAAAACGTCACCGTCGAGCGATCGTACGTCGCGGCGCGGCCCGCGTGGGCGTTCGCCGCGGAAGGCTACATGACGGAAGACGCCGGCAAGGAACGAACGTTCTATGCGCCGGATAGCGAGACGCTCCTCGACCCAAGCTTCGCGGCGACGCATTGCCTGACGGTCGCGAAGGAAGATGCTGCGCATCCCGGCCAGATCGGCGTCGCATTCGAGCCGGTCACCGAGCGTGATACGGTCGTCGATGTGCGGGGCGTGCTTTGGATCGATCGGGCCAAACCGGCGCTTCGGTCCCTTGAATTCCAGTACACGGGCCTCGAGCCCATCGCGCGCGGGAGCGGCGGCGAGATCACCTTCCTGCCGATGCCGAATGGCGTTGCGATGATCCAACGCTGGATCATCCGCAGCGTGATGATCGCAATGGACTCCGATGAACGCTACGATCGCGTTCGTCGCGAATTGCCGCCGCGTTCCCTGCGACGCAATACGCGCAACATCGGGACGCGCGAGTCGAGCGGCGAGATTGCGTCGGTGGAGTGGCGCGATGGACGCACATGGTTCTCACGGCTGCCACGCATCAGCGGCATCGTGACGGATCACGAAGGACGAACCGTGGCCGGCGCTCGTGTGTGGCTGATGGAGGGCAGTGACACGGTAGCCACGAATGCCGACGGACACTTCATCCTTCCGCCCGTACTGCCCGGCGTCCATGCCGTGTTGGCGAGCGACAGCACCTTCGCGCGGGCGGGGCTGGCGCGCACGTCGCACCATTGGGTGACACTGCTACGGGATACGTCTCGCGTGGCGCCCATTCGCCTCCACTTGCATCCGCGAGAGGTGCTGCTCGGCCATCTGTGTCAGGGACAGGCGAGTGGAAACGGGACCGGGGTGATCCTGGGCCGCGCGGTCACGTCGGCCGGCGTCGCCATGGCAAATGCGGAGATCGAGCTCTGGCGTCAAGTGACGGCAGCAAACGTCGAGCTATTTCGCAACGAGCCCGGCGGCATTGCCGGGAAGGACGGGCGCTTCGTGATCTGCGGCATTCCGCTCGGCGGGAAAATTCGCATCCGCGCGAGCGGAGCAGGGGAGACGGGCGAGACGTGGGTAGATGCGTGGGGCGATGACCTGTTTGTCGCCTCCATAGTTGGTCGTGCAGCCAAATAGGACGAGAGGACGAGAGGAAAGCGGAACCGAGAATTCGAAACGCGGACACCAGTCGCCGTCCTCTCGTCCTCTCGTCCTCTCGTTCCCTTTAGCCCCCCACCCTCTGCTGCGTCCGCAGCGCCGCCGGCGTCGAATCCGGGGCGGCTGTCTCACGCAGTCCCTTCTTCGCCCGCATGATCGCGAACGCCACGAGGCGCAGGTGCCCATCCGCCGCACGAATGCCGCGGATCGTCCCGTAATCCCCGGCCTCTGCCACGATCACCCCCTTGATCAGCGGACGCGTTGTCGCCCACGCGAGCGCCGACCACACGGCGCGCTCCTGGCTCAGCTCACCGTGCGCCTCGGGGAATCCGCCCACCGCGAACACCCAGTGATCCTTTGTCGAGGCCGACTCCGCCATCCACCGGTCGGCCGCATCGCGCGCGGCATCGAGTGTCTTCACGCCGGTTTCCGTGGGATAGAGCGTGAAGCCCACGACGTCCATCGGTGAGTCCTTCGACGCCGCCCACGCATAAAGCAGGCTGTCGCGCAGTCCATACTGCGAGACCGCCACCCCGACGCGCGTGCGCGGCCGCACCCGTTTCACCTCGGCTGTCGCGCGCGTGAGGTAGCCGCTCCAGAACTCGAGCGGCCGAATCCCCGCAGCACTCCGGCCGGCATCGTACGGGTCCTTCGCCGGCACGAGGATGTCCGGACGCAGGATGCGCACGATCGGCTCGATGGCCGCGATGCGCCTCGTCTCGCTGAAGTTTGCACCTGGCAGCAGCGAGCTCTCGTAGCCCATCGTGACGATGAGCTGCGTGCTGTCGCCGCGCAGGCGGTCGAGCGTACGCGCGATGGAATCGAGCGCCGCCTTGTTCATCCGCTCGGGAATCACCGTCACCGCAACGACCCGCACCACGAGTGAATCGGCAAGCGCCAAGTCGTACTTGATCGCCAATGGCGGCGGCCCGTCGCTGAGGTCGGGGAAGAGCTTGATGCCGATCTCCAGGTCGCCCTTGGGGCGCTCCTGCAGCTTCTCCACCGACGTGTCGTGGATGTCGTACGACCGCACCGCCTGGTCGGCAGCGAGGATCTGCGAGAAGAAGATCACGATCCACGCGAACGCGAGACTGGCGAGGAAGACGCGGAACGTCGCCGCGAACCGGCGCAGCGCCGGAAATGCGGGCGCCGTCATCGGCACGAAGAAGAAGAACGGCGATGAGATGATCGTGGACGACCGCGTGATGAACGCGAAGGCGCCGCTCGTCGTCGCAAGGAAAACCAGCGCAACGTTCGGCAACGGCTGCCCGGATGCGGCGAGGTCGCGCAGGACCACGTCTATCGCGAGCAGCAGGTCGTACGCCGATATGAAAAAGCCGAGAAACGGGTTCACGAGCCGCCTGATCGCGGCATAGAGAGCCTGGATCGCGAACAGGCAGACCGTGAACGGCCAGAGCCAGTCCATCAGCAGCACCGAGCGGCCCGTGATCGCATTCCCCGTCGCGAGGTGGATCAGCAGGGCCGGGATGAGCAGGAAGCCCGCGAGCGCGGTGAGGATCACGAACGCGCGCGGCAGCGTCTTCACCTGCGCGATCTTGCCGGTGATGACCACGTCCCAGCAGACGATGACGAGTACGACCAGCAGCTGGAGGATCGGGAAGAATGCGCTCATGTCATCCGCGCATCCGCGTGTCGCTTGCCACGGCGGTTGGCGCGAGGCGCCGCACGAAGACATCGAGTGCCTTCGCCGCGCCGCCCGCATCGCGCGCGATCACGTCCACCAGCGCGAGGCCCCGCTCGGGAAGCGAATGGATGCTCACGTGACACGGGTCGATCAGCAGCACGGCCGAGATGCCGCCATTGGGAGAGGCGCCGACGATCGGCACTCCCGATGCGTTCAACCCCGCCGCACCCGCCGCGGCAATGAGCAAGCCCGAGAGCAGCGACGAATCGCGCAACGCGCCGGAGCCCACTCCGGTGAGATCGGCAGTGATGTGGGCGAGCCGTTCAGCGTCGATCATGATGTTACGGACGCACGGTGGGAGCAGCCGCTCGTGCGCTCGGCCCCGCCACGCGCGCGATCGACCGGTGCCCACTCGCCCCAACCGAGCGCACCGCAGCCCACCCATCGTCGAGCTGGAATGCGAGCTGGTGCGTGCTCTCGGTTCCCGCGTACACCACGCGCTCCCACGTCGGGGACGTCGTACGTCGCACGAGCACCTCGTAGCGCGCTGCGCCCGCAACCGGCGTCCACCGCAGCGACCATGACTGGCCGCCGCTAGCGGCGCTTTCACGGCGGGCGATGACCGAGTCGGGTGCAGCAGGGGCGGAGGCGAGGGAGAGCAGTGACGCGGCATTGAGCCGAGCCACCTGGGCAACGTAGCCAAAGTTCACGTGGGCGAGCTCGTCGGTCGGAAGGTGCTGTCGCTTGTAGTTCTCGAGCCGCTCCGTAAAGCGAAGTCCGGGCCAGCCCGCCTCGACATACGGCCGATGATCGCCACCGCGGCCGATTCGATCGAGGCGGAATACGGGAACGACCTCGAATCCGGGCATGTACAGTGCCCCCACGCCCCAGACGTAACGGCCGAGCTCGCGACTGCTCGAGGTATCCGGATCGGGCGCGAAGATGCGGACGCTCGTCGAATCGACCGCGCCATTCTCGGCGGCCACGTTTCCGATGATGTCGTCGGTCATTGCCGCCACCACGGTCTTGCCCTCCCCCCGGAGCCGCTGCGCGAGCTGCGTTGCACCCAGCAGCCCCTGCTCCTCGGCGCCGTGGAGTACGAAAATCACCGTTGCGCCGAGTCCGCGCGGGTAGCGCTTCGAGATGACGCGCGCGAGCTCCACGACCGCCGACGTTCCCGACCCGTCATCGTCGGCACCGGGCGCGTGGCTCGTGGAGTCCACGCCGCCATTGGGACCCGCGCTGCAGACGCAGGAGTCGTAGTGCCCGCCCATCACCAGGACGCGATTCGTGTCGCGCCCGGGGAGGATGCCGAGCACGTTCACGATGTTGGCGGAGACGCGCTGCGGATGCCGCGCGACGGGGATCACCGCCGCGTCGTACTCGACGCGCAGGCAGCCGCCACACTCGCGGCTCGCGCGCTGAAGCTCGGCGAACAGCCAGCGGCGCGCGGCGCCGATGCCCCGGGTGCTGGAGAGCGTGTCGGAGAACGTGTTGCGGGTTCCGAACGAGACCAGCGCGGAGTCGGTGGCGCGAATGCGCGCCGGGTTGACGTCAGCCAGGACGGCGGCGAGCGCCGGGTCGCGCACGAGTCCGATGCGCGGGTCGCCAAGCCACC
>JBKJMP010000137.1:0-2884 GCA_046596395.1 Gemmatimonadaceae bacterium | reverse complement strand
CCTCGAAGAGGAACGTGCGGAAGTTGCCGAGGTGCGCCGGGTTGTAGACGGTGGGCCCGCACGTGTACATGCGGACGGTGTGCCCGTCAGCGGGCGTAAACGGCTCGACGTCGCGAGTGAGGGTGTTGTACAGCCGAAAGTCTGGCATGGCCTGGGGCGGAAACGGGCTCGAACAACGCGCTTGGCGCGGCGCTTTCGCAAGCTACACGGCGGAAGGCACTGGGGAATTCAGGTCGCGATCCCCTCCTGATCGAGTGCTCGCTTGACAGACAGCCGGAGCGCCCGTGAAACGTCGTCTCTCCGATAGGGATCGACGCGCGCGGAAAGTCGAAGCGTGACGGTGCCACCGGCGATCTTCTCGATGCCGGCGACCTGCGGCGGATCGAGGAGCGCATCAGCCAGCGCGGGATCGGCACCCATCTCATCCGCGGCGCGCCGGATGGCCTCCCCGGCGCGGTCGGCATCGGCCCACTTGACCTCGACGTCTACCGACACGCGCCCCCACGAGCGCGTGAGGTTCGTCACCTGCAGAATCTGTCCGTTCGGAATGATGTGCAGCGCACCGGTAGCGTCTCGCAGGTAGACGAGCCGCAGGCTGATGTTCTCGACCGTACCTTCCACAGCGCCGATGCGGATGACGTCCCCAAGGGCAAACTGGTGCTCGAGCTGGAGAAAGAACCCGGTGACGAAGTCGCGCACGAGGCTCTGCGAGCCGAATGAGATCGCGAGTCCAACGACACCCGCACTCGCGAGCAGTGGAGAAATATTGAAATCGAGCTGGTTGAGCACCATCAGCACGCCGACGACGGCCAGAATGGCGCGGCCCAGATTGCGGACGAGCGTGGCGGCGGTGCGCGCCCGCTGTTCGCGAGCTGTGTGCAGGTTGTCGTTGCCGTCGTCGCCCCAGTGCTCGATACGGCGCGCCACGAACCGCACGAACATCCACGCGGCGAGGATCGCGATGAGCACCCCGCCTACATCGATGCCCTTGTCCAGCGCGTAGTCCGCGCCGTTGGCGCGCCATTCATCGAGGGTCCGCGGCCGGCTGGGGACAGTGACCTGGAGCAGGAATGCGGTGGGCATCATGGCGGCAAGGTAGAGGGCCATCCGCCAGTGGGTCAACGCACCTGATCAGGGTCTCCATTGGCCCACGCTCGGCAACGCGACGCACTGCGACACGCGTGAGTGGGGTAAGCCGTCCGTCGGCGAGCAGGACGATGCGGTCCACCATGCCATACACGCCAGCGACGTCGCATGACGTCATGATCAGCGTGCGCTCGCTGCCCCAGGCCGTAATGTCGCAGTTGCCATCCAGCATTCGCACGGTGCGCGCGATCTCGATGAGTCCCGCATCGATGCGCCGCTCACCAGCGATGCATTGCAGCAGCGTGGTCTTGCCTGCGCCCCGACGGCCCACGATCGCCACCCGCTCGCCGACCCGGACCTCGAGCGAGCACCCGCGCAGCGCCCAGACGCGCGCGGAGCACCCGCGCACCCCGGCGCTGTAGCTCTTCCAGACGTTGTGGAGAAGGAGTGCGGCTGACATGGAACGCACGATGGCGACATCGTGCGCTGGTGCATCATCTCATTCTGGCAGGCCGGATCGATTTACCGCACGGCGTCGCACGAACGCTCGTCAGCGCGGGCGGTTGCGGTGGAATGTGGCGACAGCGTCCGCGACGGGCGCGGGATCGTAGCGCACCGTGTCCGTGGTCGGCAGGCCGGTTTCCTTCTCGACCGTCTCGATCGTGCGGCGCGCCGTGTCGTCGTCGAGATCATAGGTGTTCAGCGCGATCGCGATGACGGGCGCCGGCCGTAGGGCCGCCGTGGCCGCTTCACTCATTCGGATGAAGTCCACGAGCGGCGGAATCTTCACCCAGTCACACCGGTTGATCGCGGTGCGTGATGGCTGCGCGCACAGCACCTGTGCGTGCGGCAGCGAGCCATGGATCAGTCCATACGTCACTCCCGAGTAGCTGGGGTGGATGATCGAGCCCTGTCCCTCCACCAGTACCAGGTCGGCATCCTCGGCGCACTCGATCACGAGCTTCTCGGCGGCTCCGCCAATGAAGTCAGCAATCACGGCGTCGACGCCGATGCCGCGTCCCTCGATGAGGATGCCGGTCTGCCCCGTTGCGGCGAAATTCGTCCGGATGCCACGGTCGCGAAGCGCGCCGAGGATCTGAAGCTGCGTGGTCATCTTGCCGATGTTGCAGTCCGTTCCGACGGTGAGGACGACGGTGGCGGCGAGGTTGAGAACGCGCCCATTGGAGACGTCGAGTTGCGCCGGCGGCCGACGCAAGTCGTGGATCTTGACGCCATGCTTCGCAGCGAGGGCCGCGAGCCGGGGGACGTCGCCGATGAAGCTGTGCAGCCCGCTCCAGATCTCGAGGCCATTCTCGATGGACCGAGCCACGAGCGCGACCCACGACGCCGGGAGTTGCCCGCCGGGAGGCGCGATGCCGATGAGCAACGCGTTCGGGTTGAGCGCGAGCCCTTGGTCGAGCGAGGCAACGACGGGGATGTCGCCACCGAAGCCCAGTACCTGCTGCGACGTCTTGCCGGCCTTGCTCGCATCGATGACGCCAACGACGCGCTCCGGGGTGTAGCGGATGCAGGCGTTGGCCGTCTTGGATTCTTCGGGCGCGAACAGACCATCGGCCAGGATGAGGTAGCGCAGGTCGCTGTGGTCGGACATTCGGGGAAAGTACTAGGCGGGAACGGCGACCTGGCGTCGCTCGAGCAACGACACGATATCGGTCGAGGTGGACGGGATGATGACGCCGCCCTCGGACGCCGGGAGGCGGAGCAGTAGCGGACGCTCGCGCGTGGTTCGGCGGAAGCCCTGCCCCTCATAGATGCGTGAAAGCAGGATGCGCTTCAC
>JBKJMP010000089.1:0-13646 GCA_046596395.1 Gemmatimonadaceae bacterium | reverse complement strand
GCGAGCGCATGTTCGAGCCCTTCTTCACCACCAAGCGGCGCGGTCACGGAACGGGTCTCGGTCTCGCGACTGCGTACGGCGTGATCCGGCAAAGCGGAGGGGGTATCGGTGTGCATTCCGTGGTCGGTAGGGGCTCGACCTGCACGGTCTACTTTCCCGCCTGCAACCCTCCCGGCGCGCTGCCAGCGAGCATCCGGAGCCACGAGCCGAGCGCGCGCGGCGACGGCACGATCCTCCTCGCCGAGGACGACGACGCGGTGCGCGCGATCACTCGTGCCACGCTGGAACGGGCCGGCTATCGAGTGCTGCCCGCGTGCGACGGTGCCGGCGCAGTTGCCCTGGCCGACGCATTCGAGGGACGAATCGACCTTCTGCTGACGGACGTCATCATGCCGGGCATGAACGGGCGAGAGCTGGCCGAGTGCATGATGTTGCGCCGGCCCGGACTTCCCGTGCTGTTCGTCTCGGGCTATACCGACAACGTGCTGGCCGACCTCGGACTACTGTCGTCCGAGTCCGCGCTGTTGGACAAACCCTTCACCCCCGCAACGCTCACGGCGGGAGTCGCCGCCATTCTGGGCGCAGACCGCCTCGAAGTCTGAACCGGCGTATTCTCCATCAGGTGGTCCTCTTCGGCCTCTGCGTTGAAAGCTTTTCACAACGGCCGAACAGCAATTTTACCACGGAGGGCACGGAGGACACGGAGGAAGGCCAGAATGCGATGGCGAGTGCCTCTTCATCCAGTCCTCCGTGAACCTCCGTGCCCTCCGTGGTTCAACGATGCCGCTCACCAGCATATTGAAATGCATCACGCAGTGGTTTCAAAGGTCCGCAGCGACCGAACTAGAAGACTGCTTCTACCGAAGTCACAACGTGGAGAAGACCGCAGACGAGGAACTCCGGGGCACGCAGGCGTTATTCCTGTCACATGGCGACGCATGATGAACGGCAGATGGGCACGGTTGTCAGAGGAGCTACTCCGCGGACTGGTCCACGCGATGAACAATCGCGTGACCGCGCTGAGCGCGTTCGCCGAGCTCGCGGCGCTCGACGGCGAACCGCTGGAGCCTGCCGTGATTCGTCAGGAGATCACGCGGCTGCATGGCGTAAATGCCCTGATCGGCGTCATGAGCGCACGAAACGAAGAGCCGGAGGCGCTCGAGATACGCGCCGTGCTCGAGGTCGCGCTCAACCTGCACCAGCATCACCCCAGGATGCGCAGCGTGCCGTGCACGATGGAGCAGTCCGGCGTGGTTCTCCCCGTGCGCGTCCCGCGATGGGCGCTGCTGCGCCTGCTTCTCATCATGGTGGACGATGCCAGGCGCGCCGGTGCCGCCGAAGGAAAGGAAGCGGTCGTCGTTCGCATCAGCGGAGACGAATCACGGGTGCGAGCCAGCATCTGCTCTGCGGAGCCACTCGGCGATGATGCCGCCGCGCTCGCGGCGCTGTGCGGCGGAACGCTCGTCGCCGGCAACGGCGAAGTCGCCGTCGAGCTGCCATCCCTGCTGGAATTGCGCCGGCGCGATCGCGCCAGCGTGTAGCGCAGCGTCAGGCCGAGACGGCGAGGGGGCTCATGATGAGCCGCAGCTGCGACAGCGCCTTCGACCGAATCTGCGACACGCGTGACTCGCTGATGTTCAGCACCTCGGCGATCTCGCGAGCATTCAGCTCCTCGAAGTAGTAGAGCGACAGCACGGTGCGCTGCTGGTCCTTGAGCTCGAGGATCGCGGTACGAAGCGCGGCGACCTGCTCCTCCTGCTCCATGCGGACGTCCGCCGTGTCGGCCGACGAGCGCAGGAAGTCCATCGGCGATGCCCCTTCGTCGTCGCGGTTCCCGTCGCTGCCGTCGAGGGACACCTGGACCGTGCGCTCCATGTCCGCCTGCCAGCGCCACAGCGTGTCGGTGTCGATTCCGAGCTGCATTGCGAGCTCGGAGTCGCGCGGGCTTCGGCCGAGGATGCGCATGAGCGTCTCTCTCGCGTGCGCGATGTCGCGGGTCTTTCGGCGGATCGAGCGCGGAACGTGGTCCTGGCGACGAAGCTCGTCGAGGATGGCGCCGCGGATGCGCGGTACCGCGTACGTGCTGAAGGCCAGTCCGCGGCTCGCGTCGAACGACTCGAGCGCGGACATGAGCCCGAAGGTGCCGATGTTGATCATCTCGTCCGGATCCGCGTCGGCCGACATGCTTCGGCTGAGCTGCTTGGCAACGTAATGGACCAGGCTCAGGTTCTCGCGAAGCAGGAGGTCGCGCGCAGTGAGGTCACCAGCGGCGGCGGCGGACCAGCGGGACGGGTTGTTCATCGGAAGGCTCCAACATCGGAAAGTGAGCGCCCGGACCGGGGAGGAACGACGCTGATGGATCGGGAGAGTCGGCCAGTCTTGCACACCTGGTAAAGGCAGGACGGGGACCAATGGGAGCGAACGAAAAAAAGGCCGGGTTCATCGCTGAACCAAGCCCAGACGCAATCATATAACCTATTCTAGCACAATGTGTTACGACCGATCATGGAGTTGCGGGTGCCTGTCTGACGAGCGAGGGGCGAGTCCGCTAACAACTAGGCAGATTCTGCCGAGCGGCAGAAATTGCCGGTACAAAACCGCCCCTGCGCGGCAGAAAATCACACAAGTTGACGAGCTCAGCCGATCGGCCGGTTCAACTTGCTCCGAAGTGTCCGAATGCTCATCCCGAGGAGTTCGGCCGCACGAGTGCGATTGCCGTCCGATATCTCGAGCGCCCGGGTGATCAGAAGCTGCTCGGCGGCATCCACGTTGAGTGAGGTCAGCAGGACCGCACCCGGCGAAACTGGCGGTGCACCGGGGTCGGAGGGTGCGCTATGGAGAATGTTGCGCGCCATCGTCGGCCCGATCCCACTTTCGGATAGCCCAAACCGTACGCTGTCGAACGCGTGGACCTGAATCACCCGCTCGGGCGAAAGGATGACCGCGCGCTCCACAGCGTGCTGGAGCTCGCGCACGTTTCCTGGCCAGTCGTAGTGCTGGAGGAGCTGTAGGGCCTCCGGCGAAATGCCGTGAATCTCCTTGTTCATTTCCGCAGCGGTCCGCAGGGCGAACCGCTGCGCGAGGAGCGGGATGTCCTGCCGCCGTTCACGTAATGGCGGGATGGAGATCGGCAGCACGCTGAGCCGAAAGAACAGGTCCTGACGGAACTGGCCCTGCGCGGAATAGCTTGCGAGGTCGCGATTGGTCGTCGCGATGATGCGCACGTCGACCTTGATCGGCTGCGAGCCGCCTACCCGCTCGAACTCCTGCTCCTGGAGGACGCGCAGCAGCTTGGCCTGGAGGTCCAGCCGCATCTCGCTCACCTCATCGAGCAGCAGGGTGCCGTGGTGAGCGCGCTCGAACGCTCCCTCTACCCGCTTGATCGCGCCCGTGAACGCGCCCTTCTCGTGACCAAACAGGGCACTCTCGATCAGCCCTTCGGGCAACGCCGCGCAATTCAGCTTGATGAATGGCTTGTCCCTCCGGTCGCTCTGGTCGTGGATCGCCCGCGCGAAGAGCTCCTTGCCCGTGCCGGACTCGCCCTGCAGGAGCACCGTTGCGCGCGTGGGCGCAGCGGTCGTGACCGTCTGCATGAGCCGCCGGATCTGTGGCGTCTCACCGATGATCGCCCGCTCGTTCCGGAACTCCATCACCTCGCGGCGCAACGCGCTGTTCTCCCGCCGTAGCCGCACCACCTCCAGCGCCTGCGACACGGCGAGCTCCAGCTGCTCGGGGCTCACGGGCTTGGTGATGTAGTCGATCGCCCCCGCCTTGATCGACGCCACCGCATGCTCGATGGTCGCGTAGCCGGTGAGCATGATCAGCGGCACGCTGCTTCCTTCCTGCTGGAGCAACTCGAGGAACTCGAGCCCCGTGAGCCCCGGCATGCGGTAGTCGGAGATGATCAAGTCGATCTCCTGTTCTGCGAGGGCCTGGAGAGCCTGCGGGACCGTCTGGGCCCCGATCGCCTTGTGGCCGGCGCGCTCGAGGGTGTCCTCGAGTATCAGCCCGATTGCGGGCTCGTCGTCCAGGTAGAGGATCGTGGCCATGCGCCACCGGAGAGTAAAGGGACCAGTTCCTGACCGTGCCGGCGACGCGAGACACATTGCCCCGCACGGCAGCGGACCGACTAAAGCTAGCCGACACTCACCGTGCAGAAGAAACGGGAGCGCTCAAGTCTCGAGGGGAAAGTGCCGATATTGAGAGCACGGAGAAGCAAATGACGGCGGACCTGCGGGGAGCAGGGCCGTCGCCGGGGGATGAGTCACGGTCAACGAGCCAGGAACCAATGTCAAACAGTCCGAACCAACCGACGCGACTGTCGGCCGAGGTGCTGACGGAGCTGCGCCGCCGAGTGCAGGAGAACGTCTACGCCCACCCCGATTTCGCGGATGCGCTGGCGAGGCGCATCCTCGAGTCTGGCCACCTCTGAATCGAGTCTGCCCTCTCGCCGTGACGTAGCAATCGCGCGCGACGGACAGCAACTTGTACGTTGATGCCTTCCACCAGCGACACCGCCTTGGGATCCCTGACCGTTGCCGTAACAGGCGCAACCGGGATGATCGGCCGGGCGCTCGTCGGCCGCCTTCGTTCGCGGGGACACACCGTCCGTCGCCTGGTACGGTCCGCGCGCGCACCCGAGCCCGGCGACATCACCTGGGATCCAGCCACCGGAACCCTCGCGCCGAACGCTCTGGATGGATGCGATGCGATCGTCAACCTCGCGGGCGAACCCATTGCGGAGCGCTGGACGGCCGACCACAAGCGCGCGATTCGCGATAGCCGGGTGCATGGCACCAGCCTGCTCGCGCGTACCGTGTCCGCGATGGTCGTGCGCCCGCGCGTGGTGCTCAGCGGATCGGCCGTCGGGTACTACGGCAACCGCGGCGATGAGCTGCTCGACGAGCGCAGCACGTCTGGCTCAGACTTCCTCTCGGCGGTCGGTCGGGAATGGGAGGGGGAGGCGGCCCCGATGTCCACTGCCGGCTGCCGCGTGGTGATGATGCGCACCGGCATCGTGCTGTCGCCCGACGGCGGCGCGCTCGCGAAGCTGCTTCCTCCCTTCAAGCTCGGTCTCGGCGGCCCGATCGGTGGCGGCCGGCAGTGGATGAGCTGGATCTCGCTGGACGATCATGTTCGCGCGATGGAGTACGCGCTCTTCGCGAACGATCTGGTGGGTGCGGTCAACTTCGTGGCCCCCAACCCGGTCACGAACGCGCAATTCGCCGATACCCTCGGCCGCGTGCTCGGACGCCCGGCGGTCATCCCGCTGCCGGCAATGGCGCTGAAGCTGATGTTCGGCGAGATGGGAGAGGCGACGATCCTGAATGGCCAGCGCGTCGCGCCCACGCAACTGCTATCGGGGGGATTCGCGTTCAATCACCCGACGCTGGATTCGGCGTTGAGGGCGATGCTTTGACGATGGGCTGGCCTGACGCGTTGTTCCCACCACCAAACGCCTTCTCGTAACACCGAATAGAAACATTTCCGCGCGCACGCCGTTGTGATGCACAACCAATGGCGCGCCGAGCCGCGCCGGAGAAAACCGACTCATGGTTGTCATCATCATCGAAGGGGTGCTGTTCGTCGCGATGCTCGCGGCGGTCGGCGCCCTTCTTTCTTGGCTGCTGCTCAACTTCACACCAGCGGGCGTCAACCTCCGCCAGACGCGCAATCGAAAACGCATCGAGCGCATGGCCGACCTGGTGTGCCCCATCCATGGCCTGCGCACCGAAGACCAACTGGTACGTCTCGCGAACGGAGAGCGAGTGTGCCCCGACTGCTACACGGAGACGCTCAATGCCTAACACCATGCCGTTCGATTCAGATGCGAACACACGGCAGAAAATGAAGCGCGTCGTCATCGGCGCGGTGGCGCTGCTCGCCGTCCTGTTGCTCCTGCCATCGACCTTCACCTACGTGAATCCGGGCTTCGTTGGCATCGTGATTCATCGCGCAGGCGGCGGCGTCGACCCAGTGCCCCTGGGTCCAGGCGTGCACGCGCGCATCCCGTTCGCCACTGGCATCGAGGAGTATCCCGTCTACCTCACCACCATCGTCCTCTCGAAGAACTCGGGTGACGGCTCGGTCCAGAACGACGAGATCAACGTGAACAGCGTGGAGGGCCAACCCCTGTCGCTCGACGTGTCGCTCTCGTTCCAGCTCGATCCGGCCAAGACGCCGACGTTGTACTCGACGTTCCGCACGGACATCAACCTGATCACGCACGGCTTCGTGAAGCAGACGATCCGCCAGGCGCTCCAGGAGGTCGTGGGCACCGAGCCCGTCGCCGACGTCATCGGACCGAAGAAGGCAGAAGCCACGAACCACGTGCGTCGCCTGATCTCGGAGCGGCTGCAACCGCTCGGCTTCGACATCAAGCAGTTCACCATCAACGAGCTGCGCGCACCGGCGTCGGTGATGGAGGCGATCAACCAGAAGAACGTGATGCAGCAGCAGGCGCTCACCGCACAGAACGAGCTTCAGAAGAACACGTTCAATGCGCAGGGTGATTCGATCAAGGCGGCCGGACGCGCCAAGGCCATCACCGCCGAAGCCGAAGCCCAGGCGCGGGCGAACACGCTGCTCGCGCAAAGCATCACGGGCACGCTCGTGCAGTACGAGACGATCAAGAAATGGGACGGCAAGCTGCCAACGGTGAGCGGCGGCACGCCGATGATTCAGCTTCCTGTCGCGAAGCAGTAGTCCTCGACCGCGCTCAGCGGGCAGGAATCCACTGGCGGACCACCTCGGCGACCTGTTGCCGGCTGACAGGTTTGTCGAGGATGGCCGCGGCGCCGGCGAGCGCACCGCGTGATTCATTCGCCACGACGCTCGCAATCACCACCGGCGTCGTCCGCAACGCTTCGTCTGCCATCAGGATGCGGAAGACGTCGAAGCCGCTGATCTTCGGCAGGCGGAGATCGAGGAAGATCATCGCCGGCAGCAGCTCGCGCGCCATGCGCAGCGCCTCGATGCCCGTTTCGGCATACGCGGTCCGGCACCCGATGTCCTCGAGGAGTTGCCCGAGCAACAGGCGCGCGTCCGCATCGTCGTCCACCACCAGCACGAGGGGATCGTCGATCGGCTCGCGGAGGAGCGCCGGCCTTGGCGCATCAGGATTGATCGCCGGCATTCCCATCGGTGTGCTCCGAATCGATCGATGCGTCCCCCCGATGCGGATCGACATCGTCGTTCCAACGCCCTCGGTGCTCTCGACATCCAGCCGATGACCCATCAGGTCGCACAACGACCGCGAGATGGCGAGGCCGAGGCCAGTCCCGCCGAACCTCCGCGCGGTCATCGACTCTGCCTGCTCGAACACGTTGAAGATCGCATCGAGTCGATGCCGCGGAATGCCGATGCCGGTATCGCGAACGGAGAGGCGCTTCGGCGTGCCGATATCGTCGACCGCGATGATCACCGTCACCTCACCACGCTCCGTGAACTTGAGCGCGTTGCCGATGAGGTTGATCAGCACCTGCTTCATGCGCGCCGCGTCGGTCTGGATGGCGCGCACCAGGCCGGGGATCTCCGCGCGTAGCTGCACGGCCCGGTCCCGCGTCTGGCTCTCGAGCTCCTCGATCGTCTCGCGCACGAGCCGGTCGATGTGCACCGGCGACAGGTCGAGCGACATCCGCCCCGCCTCGATCTTGGACAGGTCGAGGATGTCGTTGATGAGACCGAGCAGATGCAAGCCGTTCGTCGAGATGCGGTTGAGGTAGGACAATTCCTCCTCCGTCATCGCGCCGTGCTTGTTCTTCTTGAGGACGTTCGCGAAGCCGATGATGGAGTTCAGCGGCGTGCGCAACTCGTGGCTCATGCGCGCAAGGAAGTCGCTCTTCGCGCGGTTCGCCGCCTCGGCGGCATCGCGCGCGACGATCAGCTCCACCTCGGCGCGTCGGCGCGCCGTGATGTCGCGGAAGTTCACGACGGCGCCGGAGAGCTGCCCATTCTCCCGCAGCGGATAGGCCGAGTACTCGACCTGGAGTGGCGTGCCATCCTTGCACCACATCACCTCGTCATCCACCGCGGCGGGAATGCCTTCCCGGGCGGCCCGATTGATGGGGCACTCCTCGGCGGGGTAGTGTGTGCCGTCCGCCCGTGAGTAGTGCGTGAGCTCGTGCATCGGCTGTCCGATGAGCTCCTCGGGCACGAAGCCGAGCATCTCGGAGCCACGCCGGTTCACGAACGTGATGATGCCGCGCGCGTCGAGGCCGTAGATGCCCTCGCCGGAGGCGTCGAGCAGCTGGCGGATGTTCGTCGTGAGGCGTAGGCGTTCCTCGTTCGTCGCGCGCCGCTCGGTGACGTCGCGCAGCGTTCCCATCAGTCCGACGAGCTGTCCCGCCTCGTCCCGCACGGAGCGCGCGCTCGCCTCGACCCATCGGTGACCGCCGGCGCGGTGAAAGAAGCGCACCTCCGTGAGCAGGCTCTGCACCTCGCCCTCCAGGAGCGGACGCGTGGCATCGAGCAACGTCGTTCGGTCGGAGGGATGGACGTAGGAGAAGTAGTGAGTGCCGAGCGTGGACTGCACCGCGTTTCCGGTGAGCGCGGTCCACGCCTCGTTCAGGAACGTCCAGTTGCCCGCGGCATCGGTGCGGAAGAAGACGTCCTGCAGCTGTTCGATGACAGAGCGATACTTCTGCTCACTTTCGGCGAGGGCGCGAAGCGCCGCTTCCCGCTCGGTGACGTCGTACACGATCACCATGCGTGCGCGCTGTCCATCGAACTCGAGCGGATACGAGTGGAACTCCACACGGAGCATACGCCCTGCCTTCGTCCGGTGAACGGACTCGCCCGACGACTGCGCGCGTTCTTGCACCTCCGCCAACATCGCGTCCAGCTGCGGCAGCGCCGAGGGTGGGCGGATGTCGCGGATGGTCATCGCGAGGAACTCCTCGCGCGACCATCCGTAGTTGCGCACCGCCGCCAGGTTCACCTCGAGAAATCGTAACGTCCCTGAGTCATAGACCCACGCTGGCTGCGGAGACAGCGCGAAAAGCGGCCGGTAGCGTTCGTCGCCGGTCGCGAATGACTTGGTTGGTGCGGTCGAGGACGGTGTCTCGGAATCCATCACTGTGAGTGCGGTACGGCGTCCCACTATCTTGCAGGTGCGCTGCGCTGCGCGCGAGTCCAGCTGCGATCCCATTTTCAGAGGTGCCCCTACATGCCGGTCGTCCCCTTCGAGACGCTCCCCGATTCGGCACGCGTCTGGGTGTTCGGAAGTGAGCGGCCGTTGTCGCCTGAAGCGACGACCACGCTCCTGGCTGGCGTCGATGCGCATCTCGCGGAGTGGAAGGCGCATGGGGAGCCACTCACCGTCGGACGCGAGTGGCATGCAGAGCGCTTCCTCACTGTCGCGGTGGACCAGAATACCGCTGGAGCCTCGGGCTGCTCCATCGACGGGCTCTTCCGTGTGCTCCAGCAACTCGAGCAGGAAATCGGATCGAGCCTCGTGAGCGGCGGACGCGTCTTCTACCGCGACGGAACTGGGGCAGTGCAATCCACAACGCGCGCGGACGTGGCGGCGCTCGCGGTGTCCGGTGCGATCTCGAAGGATTCGGTCGTGTTCGACACGTCGCTCACGGATCTCGGCACGTACCGCGCGTGCTTCGAGCGTGCCGCCCGCCAGTCGTGGGTCGGCGAGCTCTTTCCCGAGTAGCCCGCCCTCACGCCATCCAGCGCTCGAGATGCTCGGCGACGAAGGCGTCGTCGGAGAGCTCGGGATACTGGCGGCACACCCGCGCGATCTCCGCCGCCTGTCCAGCCGAGAGGCACTCCGCGGGATCAAGGCACCACGTGCCAACGAGCAGTCCCTGTCGTCGCAGCACTTCATGGATGCCGGCGATGCAGCCGGCAAATCCATTCGCCGCATCGAAGATCGCCGCGTTTGCATCGGTGATCGCGGCCGCCTCGCGTAGCAGTGCGGGCTCCACTGCCGAATTCTCCAGTGCTCGCACGCGCTGGAGCAACGCGACGGCGGCGCGCGTCCACACGGCCCACTGGCCGAGGAGCCCACCCACCACGCGGCGAGTGGCGCGCCCATCGTCACCGGCGGGGACCGGCGTGAGCAGGTCGGTGACGATGCTGTCGTCGTTGCCCGTGTAGAGCGCCAGGTCGTGGCGGCCGGCGTCGCCGACGGCGCGGATGACGTCGACGGTCTGATAGCGGTTGAACGGCGCGATCTTCACCGCCCACACGCGCTCGATCTCGGCGAACGCGCGCCAGAACGCGTAGCTCAGCACTCGTCCGCCCACGGCAGGTTGGAGGTAGAACCCGAAGACGGGCATCACCTCGGCAACAGTGCGGCAGTGCACGATGAGCTCCGCGTCGGTCGCGGTGCCGAGCGCGCCGAGCCCGAGGAGTGCGACGTCATAGCCGAGCGATGCGGCGAGCTCCGCCTCGCGCACGGCCTGCCGTGTGTCCCCGATGACGCCGGCGATCATCGCGAATGGCGTGGTGCTCCCCGCGCGAGCCGCCCGCACGGTGTCCGCGGCGAGCGCGAGGACGGGCTCGTAGAGGCCGTGCGACGGCTGCCGAATGGCGAACTGGGTCGTGTGCACGCCAACCGCGACGCCGCCCGCGCCCGCATCCACGTAGTAGCGGGTCAGCGCGCGCTGGCGCCGTTCATCGAGCCTGCGCGCCGCGGTGAGCGCGAGTGGATGCGCCGGAATGACCTGTCCGCGCGCAAGGTGCGCATGAATCTCGTGCATCGTCAGAACCGCCCGTCGCGGCGCTCGAAGCCGGTTGGCTTGCCGAGCAACCGACCGCCGCGACGTACCCAGTCGGCCACCCAGTCGAGCAGCGTATCGACCGGGAGCAACGGGTCGGGAAGCAGCGCGTGCATACGCGTGCCACTACTGAGGAGCGCATCGGCTCCTTCTTCACCCTCGAACGCAGGCGCGCGACCGAGCCGCTGCCCGAGCGCGCGGGCCACGTCGGCAACGCGGAGCACCTCCCGGCCGGCGACGTTCACGACGAACGGCTCCGGTGCCTCGGCGTGCGCGAGCGCAGCGAGGGCAAGGCGGTTTGCGTCACCCTGCCAGATCACGTTGACCCAGCCCATGCGAAGGCTCACTGGCCTTTCCGCCACGATCGCTGCGGCGATATCGGTCAGCACGCCGTACCGCAGGTCGTGGGCATAGTTCAATCGCACGACGGCGACGGGAGTGCCATGCCGGCCAGCCGCGGCGCCGAAGATTCGCTCGCGGGCGAGACACGAATAGGCATACTCGCCGATCGGGGCGGGTACGTCGCTCTCGCGAGAGCCGCCGCTCGCCGGATCCGTGAGTGGGTACACGTTGCCGGTGCTGAACACGACCGTTCGCGACCCAGCGAACCGCTCCGCGACGAAGGCGGGCACCGCGGCGTTCATCGCCCACGTCGCGGACGGGTGCCCCGCCGTGCCGAATTTCTGTCCCGCCATGAACACCACGTTCGGGGCGGCTGGTAACGACGCGATCGCACGCGGATCGAGGAGGTCTGCCTCGATCGCGTCCACGCCGTCGCGGTGGAGGCGCTCTGCCGCAGCGCGGTCAGACCACCGCGAAACGGCAATGACGCGCCGCGAGGGATCGGTGCGCCGAGCCATGCGTGCGAGACTCGGTCCCATCTTGCCGCCCGCGCCGAGGACGATCAGGTCGCCCGGCACGCCATCCAACGCGACACGCAACGAGTCGCTCGGCCGCGAGATGCATTCCTCCAGCGCTTCTTCGTCTTGCGGAGCGGACTCAGCGCCCCTGGTCACGCGCGGTGGTCGGACGCGGCCAGCTCACGCTGCAACTCGCGCCGCGTGGCTTCGATGAGGTCGCGTGTGCTGTCGCGAAGGGCGGGGACATCGCTGCTGGTCAACCCCGCCGTCGGAATCGGCGCGAGCACGCGTGCCTTCGCGCGCGCCTTCCGGAACGCGAAGCTGCCCTTCGCCATGCAGTCGCGCGTTCCCGCCACGGCGATGGGAAGGATCGGCACGCCGGCTTCAATCGCGAGCTTGAAGGCGCCGTCCTTGAACGGCAGGAGTTCCTCGGTGTGCGAGCGCGTGCCCTCAGGGAAGATCATCACGCTGACACGCTTCGCCAACCGGTCGCGGCATCCGGCGAGTGCGCTGATCACGCTCTCGCGCTTGCCGCGCTGGATGGGGATGTCGTTCGCCATGCGCATCATCCAGCCCATGACGGGAATCTTGAACACCGCGTCCTTCGACAGCCACTTCATCTCCCACGGAAAGTGGCTGATGAGGAAGATGTCGGCCCACGACTCGTGATTCGAGACGGCCACGTAGGGGAGACGCGGGTTTTCGGGGCCCTCGCCTTCCGTCTCGAAGTGCCACAGTGGATTGACGGACACGACCGCGACGGCGAGTTGCCGGAACGCGCGCCCGGCGTGATAGCGGCCGGGGTCGAAGGGTGCCGTCACGAGCCAGACCGCAGCCACGTAGATCACGCCCACCAGCACGATCGCCACGGTGGCCACCCACACAAAGGCGTTGAGAATGCGCTCCATCGATGATTGGTAGGTGAGGTTCAGGCTCGAATGAAGTCGGGGCGCCAATCCGTGATGGCACGTTTCACTGCGTCGGTGGTCGTGAGCTCACCGTGCAGGCACCGCTCCACGAGCCCTGGCAGCTCGGCGTCACCGGCGAATCTGAGGCCGATGAGGTGTCGCAGGTGGAGCTCCGAAATTCGCGCGCGCAGCCTGGGCTCGAGTGTCGTGGCGAGTCGCAAGTGCATCTCGAGCGCGATCAGCCGATTCTGCACGTGTATCGTGGATGCGCGGTTGGCCAGCAGTCCGACCACGAGTCCCAGCGACAGCACGACGAGCCAGGCGTTCCACGGCGTCGGGCGCTGGATCGCATGGGCGACCGCGAGGGCGACGTTGGCGAGCAGGATCGGCAGTGCGACGTAATGGTAGATCGGAAAGATGCGGCGATGATTCGCGTACGACTGTGGGGAGGAGGCCATGTTCGTCCGTCAGCCTGCCGCTCGCCGCGCGTGCCCCTTGACGCGCGTGAGCATGGCGTTGAGTCCGGCTTCTCTTCCCGCCAGCCCGATTCCGTCCATCATCTGCCGGACGAAGTCATCGGGAATGGCGAGCGTGGTCGCCGGAGGATGGCCGTTGACCGCCGAGAGGAGGATGGCGAGGAAGGCGGCGATCGTTGGCGACTGCCGAGCGTTGACGTCGGCGTAGAAGTACAGGTTGCCGTCGCGCGATTCGGGAAACAGGTCCACCCTGGTCTGGCATTCGGGCACGGTGAACGCGGCGCGATCAAGGTCGCGGAAGCGCTCCGGGAGGGGCTCGAGCTTTCTGGCGTAGTGCAGCAAAGTCTGCATCTTCTCCTCCCGTCCAAGGGCGCGAAATGTGCGCAGCACGCGCGCCACAGACGGCGGGATCGGCGACTCGGCTGGTTCCGTCATGGCTGGAGATAAGATGCAGGGAAAGGGTGCGTCAAGCGCGCGCGTCGCGCATGCGTGGCCACCCGCGACCCATCACATTCGAGGAAGCATGCCGACGAGATCAGCGAGTGCGCAGTGGCAGGGCGGCTTGAAGGGCGGTTCCGGCTCGTTCAAGGGGCAGACCGGACTGGGCGGAACCTACAACTTCGGCTCACGATTTCAGGATGCCGCCGGGTCGAATCCCGAGGAGCTGCTCGC
>JBKJMP010000031.1:0-4146 GCA_046596395.1 Gemmatimonadaceae bacterium | reverse complement strand
TGGCTGGCGGGCTGACCTTCGTTGGGGTTGATCTGCGTGAACTGGTCGGTGACGGGCGCGGCGGCACAGGTGGCTACGGCGAGTGTACCGTCGAGTCGGATGGGGCCCGTGGCCCGGATGGCGCCGCTGACGGGAAGTGGGCGTGGGCTCGTCTGGGCGTTGAGGAGGACGGGCAGCGCGAGGGTGAAGAGGACGGCGGGGTGGGGGAATCGCATCTACGAAATGTGGGGCGTGGGGTGGCAGGGTTTCATGCTTCGACACCCCAATGGGGTAAGTCGTTTAGGCTGCAGGTGAGAAAGCCGACTTTGGGGTTGAGAGTCAGGGGTGAAGGGTCGTGAGTCTACGAGCCGGGTGACGGGTTGTGCGTTCCTTGAACCCCGGACTCGGCTTATCATTGTCCGATGCCACATATCGGGGACCTGTTCACGAACAACCGGGCGTGGGCGCAGAGGATGGTCGAGAAGGATCCGACCTTCTTCCAGCGCCTGACGTCGCAGCAGGAGCCGGCCTACCTCTGGATCGGCTGCTCGGACAGCCGAGTGCCGGCGAACGAGATCGTGGGGTTGTTGCCGGGTGAGATGTTCGTGCACCGCAACGTGGCGAACCTCGTGGTGCACACGGACCTGAACTGCCTGAGCGTGCTCCAGTACGCGGTGGACGTGCTGCGGGTGGAGCATGTCATCGTCACGGGACATTACGGCTGCGGCGGCGTGCGCGTTGCGCTCAGCGGCGAGCGGCACGGCCTGATCGACAACTGGCTGCGGCACGTCGAGGACGTGATGCAGCAGCATGCGCCCGAGCTTGCGGGGCTTGCGGGGAGGGCGCGGGAGGACCGGCTGTGCGAGCTCAACGTGGCGGAGCAGGTGATCAATGCGGCGCGATCCACGGTGATTCGTGACGCGTGGCTGCGTGGGCAGCGGGTATCGGTGCACGGGTGGGTGTACACGCTGCACGATGGGCTCGTGCACGACCAGAACGTGTCGGTGTCGAGTGATGCCGAGGCGTCGGTGCTCGCGGATCGGTTACACGGCCGAGCGGTGCGCGGACAGGCGTAACCGGCCGACAACATTCCCGAGTGCGAGGCGCCGGGGGCGTTCGTCAATGCGAATCGACCACCCATTGCCATCCACAAATTCCTTCGCCGTCGCCGCGTATCAAAGAAGCGCCGCGATCCTCTGTAGCACTGCCGCAAGATCCGGCGTCTCGTCGAGCACCTGTGCGACCGGATCGGTGCCGAGCCTCGCCATGCGCTCCATCGCATTCCTGATCGTGAAGTCGCGCGGGTCGAGCGACGAATTCACCTCTTCCCACAGCAGCGGCATCGACACCGTCGCACCGGGCAACGGACGCACGCTGTAGGGTGCAACAATCGTCTGCCCGGTGCGGTTCTGGAGGTAGTCGAGATACACCTTGTCCCCGCGGCGCGTCACGTGCCGCGTGATCGTCGCAATGCTGCCGAGCTCGCGAAGGATCACGCGTGCGAGCAGCTCGCCCAGTGTGCGCGACTGCGCATACGTGCACTGGCGGCCGAGCGGCAGCAGGATGTGCAATCCCGACTTGCCGGTGGTCTTCACGTAGTGCGGCAGCTCGATCGCCTCGCACAGCTCGCGCAACGCGATCGCGCAGCGGATCACGTCCGAGAACGGTGCGTCCTTCGGATCCAGATCCATCACGCACCAGTCGGGCAACTCGAGCGATCCCACCTTGCTCGCCCAGATGTGGAGCGGAATGGAGCCCATGTTCGCGACGTAGAGCAGCGTCTCCACGTCGTCACAGACGAAATATTCGATGTCGCGCTGGGTGTCCTCGCTCCAGATGGGCACCGTGCGAATCCACTCGGGCACGTGGTCCGGCGCGTCCTTCTGGTAGAACGACTTGCCGTCGATGCCGTCGGGGAACCGCGTGAGCACGAGTGGACGCTCGCGCAGGTACGGCAGCATCAGTGGCGCAACCGCGCGGTAGTACTCGATGAGGTCGCCCTTCGTGTACTTGTCGGCGGGCCAGTAGATCTTGCCGAGGTTCGTGAACGGCACGATGCGCTCGGCCGGCGCCTTTTCGGCGGGCGCCGGCGCTTCCTCGATCTCCTCAGCGGCCGATTCATCGGCGACGTCAACATCACCACCACTCCACCCCTGCCGCTCGCAGTCCCGCGGATCCTTGTCCGGACGCAGCCTGAGAAACGCGGGATGACGCAGCAACCCATCCGGCGTCCACTCGCGGAAGCGAACTTCGCAGACGTGCAGCGGCTCGACCCACGTTGTCGTCTTCGTCTCGGGAATCTTCGCGGCAGGAAGCGCATCGCCACCGGGAGCGATCGGCCCCTCACACGGCGGGGTATCGCGCACGATTGGGTCGAGCATCGCCTTGATCTGCGTCAACATTGCATCGTTGAACCCGGTGCCCGCGCGACCTGCGTACACGAGCCGGCCATCGACGCGATCGGCAATCTGGAGCGCGCCCATGAACGTGCGGCTCCGCTTCGGCGCCGTGAACCCGACGATCACGAAGTCGCCGGTGGGGTCGTTCTTGATCTTCAGCCACTTGTCCGTGCGCCCGCCGCGGTACGGTGCGTCGGCCCGCTTCGCGATGATGCCCTCGAGCCCAAGCGCGCCAACCTGCTCGAGCAGAAGCTTACCCTCGCGCTCGATGTGATCGAGCGTCCGCACGATACCGAGCTTCGGTAGCGCGCCCAGGAGCAGCTCCTTCCGCTCGGACAGCGGCAGCGGCCGGAGGTCAAAGTCCTCGAAGGCGATGAGGTCGAACGCGAAGAACGTCGCAGGCAGCTCGACTCCCACGCGACGAATCTCCGCAGGCGCCGATAGGCGCCCACGCCGCTGAAGCAGTGAGAAGCTTGGATGTCCCTGCGCGTCCATCACCACGACCTCACCGTCGATGATGATCTCGTCGAACGGAAGGGCCTTGATCGCGCGCGCCACTTCGGGGAAGACGGCGGTGTAGTCGTTTCCGTTGCGCGTGAGGAGCAGCGCCTCGCCGCGTGACTTGCTCGCGAGCAACCGGTAGCCATCGAGCTTGAGCTCGAACATCCAGCCGTCGCGCGTGAACGCCTCGGTGCCCGGCTCCGCGAGCATCACCTCGACCTTTCGTGGGTCCACGCGGCGCCGCTCTGCACTCGACTCGGCGAGCGCCGTGCGTAGCGCGGCCGCCGGCGTGCGTCCCTCCTTGATCTCCTCGACCGTGAGGCCGGAGAGCACCGACGTCTCGGGAAAGACGTCGCCGGGCGACGTGGCGTACGCGTCGCGCTCCTTGATGAGCAGCCACTCCTTCTCGCCCTTCTTGATTTTCACGAGCGTCCACTTGCCGTGCAGCTTGTGACCGCGCAGCTCGAAGAGGAGTTTTCCCTTCTCGAGTCCGGTGCGCCAATCCTCGAGGGCGATCCACTCGCCGCGATCCCACACGATCATGCCACCAGCGCCGTAGTTGCCGGCGGGAATCACGCCCTCGAAGTCGCCGTACTCGAGCGGGTGATCCTCCACCATCACGGCGAGACGCTTGTCGGCCATGTCGTACGATGGCCCGCGCGGCACGGCCCAGGAGCGGAGGACACCATCCATTTCGAGGCGCAGGTCCCAGTGCAGGTTGCGCGCGGCATGCTTGTGCACGACGAACAGCCTCCCAGGTGCGGCCGGTAGGGTGCCACCCATAGGCTCGGGGGTGGCGTCTGGCGAGCGCTTTGCGCGGTAGCGACTAAGGCTGTTGTCGTCGGGCATTCAGACCCATAATATCCCAATCCCCCTTTCCGTTTCCGCCAATGCCAGCCCGTTCCATCGGCAACGCCACCATCTCGTTCGGCCTCGTGTCGGTTCCCGTGAACCTCTACTCGTCGTCCGAGTCGAAGTCGAGCGTCTCCTTCAACATGCTCCACAAGAAATGCGGCGGCCGTCTCAAGCAGCAGTACATCTGCCCGAAAGACGACAATGAAGTCGTCGAGCGCACGGACACCGTCAAGGGGTACGAGTTCGCGAAGGACCAGTACGTGGTCCTCTCCACGGAGGAGCTGAAGGCGCTCGAGGAGAAGGCGACGGGGATGATCGACGTCATCGAGTTCGTCCCACTCGCGAAGGTGGACCGCGAATACCTCGAGAAGGTCTACTACCTCGGTCCCGACAAGGGCGCCGATCGGGCGTA
>JBKJMP010000527.1:0-4906 GCA_046596395.1 Gemmatimonadaceae bacterium | reverse complement strand
ATCTGGGCAGCCAATCCATTCTGTGCGGTGCCGTCGGGCTTCCGGGTTGCGGCAGCGGGCAAGCACTACTGGGGGATCTGTATTTGGGACGCACTCGGGATCGCGGCCGCACTCGGTTCGGACGCCATCATTACCGCGCCGTGCGGTGACTGTGGGGTCGGAATGACGCTCGAAGTTCGCGACGGACATCTCGTCCGCACCGAGGGCGTCGTGCACTTCGCGATTCGGGCGCATCACTGGTGGGACAATATCGGCTTCACGTGAAGCACGATGCTGCTCTTCCGGGACGAAGAGCACGTGGATCGGTGGTGCGCGGCGCGCGACATCTCTCGCGGGGCCACGATTACGCCCGAGCAAACATGGCAGCTCGCGAACGGGTGGTACAAGAATAAGGTGAGGCCAGACTGGCAGCGACACACGTTGGAAGAAACTGAGGCATTGCTCAGCTCCATTGGCCTTACCAGCGACTTCTGGAATCTGCGCGACTGATCGTGCGGCGACCGGCGCCAATACATGCGTGCGCGAGCGGCGGCATAACGTGCGCTGCAGCAGGCAAGAGCGCTATCGATGACGGGCGCGCCATCGATGGTCGGAGTCTTTACCACGACGATGCCGAGGTAGCGCGAGCCAGCGCAACGATCGTACAGTGTGTGACGCAACGAAGGTGCTCGTCGGTCATGCGCCCTCACCGGCCGGCTCCACCTGACGAGGCTCGCGGCGCTCGACAAGTCCTGAGAAGGCCGCCTACGCCGCTTCCTCAGGGTCGAAGATCTGCTCGATCCGTTGCCCGAACAACCGGCCGATCGCGAAGGCCAACTCCAGAGACGGCGAATATTTTCCCGTCTCGATGGCGTTGATCGTCTGGCGCGATACAGAGAGTCGCTCGGCCAGGTTAGCCTGCGACCAATCGCGCTCGGCGCGCAGCACCTTCAGGCGATTCTTCACGCGTACCGCTTCCGCGCGATCACCATCCCGAACAGGTAGAACATCGCGAACATCGGCCAGACGTGATTGTAGCTCCAGTCCTGGAAGCGCAGCTCGACCGCGCGCTGCACCAAGCCGAGGGTCGTGAGCAGCACCAGCCCCAGTGGGAAGGCGATTGCCAAGGCCTCGAGCTGGATACGTCGCTCCAACTCGTCCGCCGTTCGGAGGCCCCGAATGAAGTTCCAGAGAAACAAGGCGAACAACGGCGTAGGGATGAACGCCATCGCGAGCCGCGCTCCGGATGATAGATCCGGAGTTGCCTCGAGCGTGAAGCGAACCGCGAAGTACGACACCAGCCACGCGATCAGCAAGGCGAGCACCCAGCGCCCGCTCGGTCCGAATTTCTCCTGATTGGTCATCTGTTCGGCTCGTCGCGTCGGGGGTTGGAAGTCACCGGCGCGATGCGCGCCAGCCATAGATCGATGCTGCGAAGTACCTCCGGGGCGATGGTTTCCGTGATCTCCATGTACTCCTCCATTCGGCCTGTCTTTCCCTGCTGGAGCATGTGATTGATACCTGGCATCCGATGAAGCGTGAGCTGATCCCGTCGCGCTCCGGCGAACAGCGATTCGAACCGGGCGACACTCTGATCCACCGGCACCTGCAGATCCAGCTCGCCGATCAGCGCGTAGATCGGCGCGCGAACCCGAATGAGGAACGGGGCCGGGTCGTGATGATACAGGGATTTGAACCAGCGCGACGTCCACAGCTTGATGCTCGCCGTGTCCTGGGCGGCCGTGCGCTCACCCAACTGGCGCTCCGCGATTCGCCGCTCGCCGGTCGTCAGCGTCGCGAGCCGCGCGGCGAACGCCGAATCCACGAGCGCGCCGAGGCGATCGTCATCGGGACGGCGGTCGATGACGGCGAAGACGCTGGCGATCAGCAGCGAGTCCACGCGAAGCTTCGCGGCCGAGTCGCCTGATGCGCGAGACAGCGCCGCGCGCTGAGCGGTGAGGACGTCGCGCCCGGAGACCGAAGGGCCGCCGAGCAGCAGCAGGAATGCGATCGACGGATCGTCCGCCGACACGACAGGCGCGACGTACCCGCCTTCACTGTGCCCCAGCAAGCCGATTCGGGATTGATCGATGTCCGTCCGGGCTCGCAGGAAGTCGAGCGCCCCGCGAACGTCGTCGGCTACGTCGTTCAGGCCGGTCTGCATGGGTGTTCCCGGAGTGCCACCGACTCCTCGGTCATCAGTGCGCAGGACGGCGAAGCCGCGCCGCGTCAGGTGGTCGGCGAGCACCAGGAATGGGCGGTGCCCGGCAACCGTCTCGTCGCGATCCTGCGCGCCCGAGCCGCTGATGAAGACGATCGCCGGGTGCGGCCCCCACCCAGAAGGTACGGTGAGCGTTCCGGCAAGGCGCAGCCCCGGCGCCCGGCTCGAGTAGCGCGATCGCCGGCGGCGGTCACACGTGGCCGGGGGGCGGGCCACATCCTGCGTGGTTCGTCGGCAAGATGACGCACAGCATCGTCGCGTCGCGGATCATGTGGCGAATCTTCCAGGAGCATCCATTCAGGCGATAGCGTGGGACCATCGCACGCCACGCTCCTGCATGCGCAGCGTCCTGGATCCGGCCTCACGGTGCATGTAACGGTGGCACCCCCTTCAACCGAGTCACCCGTTACACGACAACGGGGGCCTTTCACGATGGGCGGTGGCAAGTCACGGCAGAGCAGACGTCGGCAGTCAAGCAATGAGGGCGCGAATTCAGCCCTCGGCACGCATCCACAGGGGCGGCGGACGCGCCGTATGCATAATGCCACCTACCCGAGCGTTGCTGCGGTCAGGTCTCGTGGGCCGCTGACACACCCAATGCGTGCCTTGCGATCACTCGACAGCGCTGGGGATGCGATGATCACTGAGTCGTACGCTCCGATTCTCGTGCTCGGTGCCATCGGCGGGGCGATCATTGGATGGGTCGTTGGCCGCTTTGGTAACTGAAGTTGCAACTACGTTCTGGGTGACGGCATCACTCCTCCGCCACCGCCGCGCGACACATCACGCATCTGCGCAGAGCTGGACGCGCACCATCGGATCGCGCGCGGCCGGCATAACGCATTGGCCGGGCCGGTCGTCATTTGGTATCTTGGCTATCCTTCCGGCTCAGGTCTGAGCTCCCATCTGCTGCACCCTGGGCCCCCGCGCCACGTGAGCCTCGTACGGGATCCCGGTTTTACCCAAGACGTCCGGTGGCCCGGACAGGAGAACGATTGTGCGCGGTTGGGTCGATCTAGTCCGGTACGTGAAGGATCCCATGGGTTTTCTGGAGATTGTGGGCCACGACTCCCGTCCGCTGGTGCCGTTCAAGCTCGGCTCGCTCCAGTGCTACATGGTGAAGGACGTTGCCTACATCAAGGAGGCCCTGCACAGCCAGGCATGGCCGCCGATTACGCGCGGTCGCATGGAGCACATCAAGGACTGGTACGAGGGTGGCCTCGCCGTATACAGCGGTGAGAAGCACAACGGTCACAGGGACGAGATGTGGCTCCCGGTAATGAAGGACCCCGCGCTGCTGGAAACCGCGGTCGCCGAAGCGGTGAAGTGGACCGACGGATGGAAGGAGGGTCAGCCGATCGAGGCGTACGAAGAGTTCCGTCGGATGACGTACACCATCTGTTGGCGGGCGATCACGGGGGAAGACCTCGCAAGCCGGCCCGGCCTGTACGACACCATGGCTGCGGGTGACCACTGGCTCGGCGCGCTCGTGGGGCCGCTGGGGCCGAGTCGGTGGCGCCTGCCCACGCCGGAATCGGCCAAGGGACACCGTCAGCGAAAGCTTCTCGACGACACCGTGAACGAGCTGGTCGCGAAGCGAAGGAACGGCGGGGCCACCGAAGACGTGCTCTCCAAGTTCGTGGTGAGCGCGGCGCGCATCGGTGCTGACGACGCGGACCTACGGGGCACCATCAAGGCGTGGTTCGGCGCGGAGAACCTCCACACGCACACGGCGTGGTCGTGCTACCTGCTGGCCAAGTACCCGGAGGTGCAGGAGAAGCTGCACGATGAGCTGGACCGTGTGTTGGGCGACCGACCTCCAACGCGTGCCGACCTGCCGAATCTCGACTATACCCGGCGCATCACGAAGGAATCACTGCGCCTCTACCCACCGGTGCCTGCGTTCTTCCGCGGGATCGTGGGAGATTTCAAGCTGGGAGACGACGTCGTGCCGAACGGAAGCCTCATGGGCTTCTCTCCATGGGTGCTGCACCGAGACACGCGCTACTGGGAGGAGCCCCAGCGCTTCGACCCGGACCGGTGGCTCCCGGGCGCGAGGAAGGCGCCGCCGTACGCGTACCTCCCCTTCGCCACCGGTGACTTCGCGTGCCCGGGCACGGCGAAGTCGGTCGATGAAGGGCCGCTCGTGCTGGCAGCCATCGCGAGGTCATGGCGCATGACCGAGCCAACAGGAGCCCGGGCGCCGATCGCCGCGGCCACGTGGTCGCTGCAGGCGAAGGGGGGGATCCCCCTCCTCGTCTCGCGCCGTAGCCGCTGAAGGTTTGTCACGCGCTCAAGCCGTCGTACGTGCCCAGGGGATGATGTCCAGCCGCTCGAACGGAATGAGATCGCCGGTGTTTTCATCGAGACCGAATGCGTCCGGGTCGCTGATCAAGCGCTCGAGTGCGGCGTCGATCTGAGCCAGCTCGGTGGAGATGCGGGTGGCGTTGGAGCGATCGAGTTCTTCGTCCATGGTGGTGCTTCCGAGGTCGGCTATGTGTAGCGGGACCTTCGACAGGTCACCCGATTGATCCTGATCGGTCGCCTCCGTTCCTTCGCCGGTCAGCGTGTAGAGCAGCTTTGCCGTGCGGGCGCGTTCGTCCTGGAGCCGCTTTTCGAGGTGGGTGAGCTGCTTTTTGGTCAGTGCCATGATTCTCCGTTGGTGATTGCTTCCGTCGCCCCCATGCACGTTTCGAGCGCGCCCGG